>JBEBCX010000228.1:0-3670 GCA_041157425.1 Cyanobacteriota bacterium
CACCACCTGCCCCTGGGTGTCCAAGGTGTGGAACACCGTGGAGAAGCACAAGAAGCACGCCTTCACCTCGATCATCCACGGCAAGGTGAAGCACGAGGAAACGCTGGCCACCAGCTCCTTCGCCGGCACCTACCTGGTGGTGCTCGACCTGGCGGAAGCCCAGCTGGTGTGCGACTACATCCTCGGCAAGGGCGAGCGCGAGGCGTTCATGGCGCGCTTTGCCAAGGCCTGCTCGCCGGGCTTCGACCCCGACCGCGACCTGCTGCGGCTGGGGGTGGCCAACCAGACCACCATGCTCAAGAGCGAAACCGAAGAAATCGGGCGGCTGTTTGAGCGCACCATGCTGCAGCGCTTCGGCCCCACCGAGCTCAACGACCACTTCCTGGCCTTCAACACGATCTGCGATGCCACCCAGGAGCGGCAGGACGCCATGTTCGCCCTGGTGGATGAGCCCCTCGATCTGATGGTGGTGATCGGCGGCTACAACTCCTCCAACACCACCCACCTGCAGGAGATTGCCGTGAGCCGCGGCATCCGCTCCTTCCACATCGACACCCCTGAGCGCATCGGCCCCGGCAACCGCATCCAGCACAAACCGCTGGGCGGCGAACTGGAGCTGGTGGAGCCCTTCCTGCCGGAGGGGCCGCTGAAGGTGGGCATCACCTCAGGCGCCTCCACCCCCGACCGGGTGGTGGAGGATGTGATCGGTCGCCTGATCGACCTGGCCGACGCCTGAGGCCGCTGTCACAGCGGCTGCAGAGACGCCCCAGGGCTCGGCTTTACATTGGTTCACGCGAAGTGTTGATCGTGTTCGGGGAGCACAGGCCGCATTGATCTCATCGGTGTCTGACCCCCGCAACCCTCCCCGCAGCGAGCCCCGAGAGGCCGTGCCAGCGCTGCGCCACAGCGAGGACGGCCGGGTGCGCTGCTACACCAGCCACTTCGCCGACCTGATGGAGATGCGGGCGCCGGCCAGCACCGTGGCGCACTACCTCGATCACCACGAGGGCTGGTTCCGCCGCTGCGCCTCACCGATGCAGGTGCAGCCCCTGGGGCGCAACGGCTACGTGCTCACGCTGGGGCGCTTCGGCAACTTCGGCTTCGAGGTGGAGCCCACCATCGGCCTGGAGCTGCTGCCCCAGAGCCGGGGCGTGTACCGCATCTGCACGGTGCCGCCGGAGCAGTTTGAGCCGGGCCTGCGCGACCTCTACGACGTGGAGTTCAACGCCGCCCTGCGCCTGGAGGAACAGGACGCTGACGCCCCCCACACCGATGTGCGCTGGGAGCTGGATCTCAGCGTTTGGATTCGTCTGCCGGCGGTGATCGGGCTGCTGCCGGAATCGCTGGTGCAAACCAGTGGCGATCACCTGCTGCGCCAAATCGTGCGCCAGATCTCCCGGCGCCTCACCTGGAAGGTGCAGGAGGATTTCCACGCCACCCACGGCCTGGAGTGCCCTCCGCGGCGGCGGGCGCAGTTTTAGGCCGAGGCTGTAGGAGGCCGGCCTAGGCCGGGCGGTTCTCCCAGATCTTGTTCACGATCTGCATGCCGGTGACGGCCTGCCAGAGGAACAGGGTGAACACCCCCATGTTCAGGCCCACGTGCAGCTTGCGGGCGATCAGGTTGCCCTGCTGCATCAGCGGCGAGAGGGCGGCGGCCAGCACCAGCATGGTGGTCATGGCGATGCCCACCAGCAGGTGGGGCCCCACGAACAGCTTGCCGTTGTTCACGTAGGTCACGGCCATGCCCCCGAAGGTGCCGAGCACCATCACCGCCAGCACGGCGCTGCCAAAGAGGTAGTGGCGTTTGGCGAATTGCCCCTTGATCAGCTGCTTGCGGGTTTCGGCATCGGCGGTGCGGGTTTTCTTGGCCTTGATGCCCAGAAACAGTGCGTAGCCGGTGAGGGCCAGCAGGGCCCACATCGCCAGCGGATGCAGGAAGTTGAGGTTGAAGGCGAGGGCTTCCGGCATGGGGAGCGGGCCTGGGTCGAGAGCTTGGCAGCGAAGCTACAGCCTCAGGCCGCCCCGTTTCGGTGCCAAACCTCAGTGCAGGAAATGGCGCCGGCCCGTGACCAGCATTGCCAGGCCCAGCTCATCGCAGGCGGCGATTGAATCGGCATCGCGCACGCTGCCGCCCGGCTGAATCACCGCCGTGATGCCCGAGCGGGCCGCCAGACGCACGGTGTCGTCAAACGGGAAAAACCCATCGCTGGCCAGCACGGCACCCCGGGCCTTGTCGCCGGCGGTCTCCAGGGCAATGCGGGCCGAACCCACCCGGTTCATCTGGCCGGCGCCGATCCCCAGGCTCTGGCCGTTCCTGGCCACGGTGATCGCGTTGGAGCGCACATGGCGCACCAGCCGCCAGGCGAAGGCCAGATCCTGCCGCTCCTGGGGCGTGGGCTGGCGGCGGCTCACCACCTGCCAGGCGTCCTCCTGCACGGGTTGATCATCGAGGTCCTGCACCAGCACCCCACCGAGCACGCTGCGCAGCTGCTGGCGGCTGGCCCGCTCAATCGCCGCCGGCTCCAGCTCCAGCAGCCGCAGGTTGGCCTTGGCGGCCAGCAGCTCGCGGGCGGCGGGCTCAAACACCGGCGCCACCACGCACTCCAGAAACAGGCTGGTGAGGTGGCCGGCGGTGGCCGCATCCACCGGGCCGTTGATGGCCACGATCCCCCCGAAGGCCGACACCCGATCGGCATCGAGGGCCCGCTCCAGGGCATGGGCACTGCCGCTGCCGGTGGCCACACCGCAGGGGTTGGTGTGCTTCACCACCACCGCAGCTGGCTGGAAGGGCGAGCCACCAGCCGGCTGGCTGCCATAGCCAAACTCCCGCACCGTGGCGAGGGCGGCCTCAAGATCGAGGATGTTGTTGTAGCTGAGCTCCTTGCCCTGCAGCTGCTCGCCAGCCCCCAGGCCGGCGGCGCCCCAGGCCGGCGGCGGGCTGGGAATACCAGGTGGCGCTCTGGTGGGGGTTCTCGCCGTAGCGCAGGCTCTGGCGGGCCGGCAGGCTCAGCTGCAGCGGCGGCTCCTGTGCGGGCTCCTGCGGTGCCAGCTCAGCGCCGACCTGGCTGCCCAGCCAGGTGCTGATGGCGGTGTCGCACTCCGCCGTGTGGCGGAAGGCCTCCAGCGCCAGCTGGCGGCGAAGGTCGGCGCCGATGGGACCTGCGGCCAGGGCCGCCAGGAAAGCCGGGTATTGGCTGGGGCTGGTGAGCACCGCCACGTCGGCATGGTTTTTGGCGGCGGCGCGCACCATCGCCGGGCCGCCGATGTCGATGTTCTCGATCGCCAGCTCCCAGGTCACGTCAGGGCGGGCAATGGTGGCGCCGAAGGGGTAAAGGTTCACCACCACCACATCGATCGGCGCGATCCCCTGGGCCTCGAGATCCGCCAGGTGGGCGGCATCGGCCCGCTTGGCGAGGATGCCGCCGTGGATGCGGGGGTGCAGCGTTTTCACCCGCCCGCCGAGGATCTCCGGGGCGCCGGTGTGCTGCGCCACCTTGGTCACGGGCAGGCCGGCCTCAGCCAGGGCCGCGGCGGTGCCCCCGCTGGAAATGAGTTGGTAGCCCGCCGCCAACAACCCCTCGGCCAGGGGCACCAGGCCCTCCTTGTTCGACACGCTGAGCAGGGCCGTGGGCGCCATGGGAGCAGGGGAGGGGCGGAGGGTCCAACCTAC
>JBEBCX010000229.1:0-2918 GCA_041157425.1 Cyanobacteriota bacterium
GGTGTTGTCGAGGCCGAGGGGGTTGCCGATGGCGATCGCCCACTCCCCGGGGCGCACCTTGCTCGAATCCCCCAGGGGCGCCACCGGCAGCCCGGCGGCGGCCACCTTCACCACGGCCACATCGGTGATCGGGTCTCCCCCCAGCACCTTGCCGCGGAAGCTGCGGCCATCGGGCAGGGTCACCCCCACCTCGCTGGCGCCCTCCACCACGTGGGCGTTGGTGAGGATTACCCCATCGGAGCGGGTGATGAAGCCGGAGCCCTGCCCCTGCTGCTGCTGGATGGAGGGGCCCGAGCCGAACAGGCCGCCGAGGGGGTTCACCACCCGCCGCACCGTGTCGATGCGCACCACCGCCGGCCCCACCTTGTCGACGGCGTTGACGATGAAGTTGTTGCCCGGCTGCAGTGCCCCGCCGGGGGGGGCATCGCTCACCTGGGTGGGGTCGCCGCCGCGCCCCCAGGGGAGGCCCGGAACACCACTGCTGCAGCCCCCCAGCAGCAGCCCGGCCAGCAGCACGGAACCCAGCTGACGGCGGCGGTGCCCACACACGAATCGGCTCATGCTGGTGGCGCTGGGGGTCGGAGTTTGGAGCGCATCATCGGAGACGGGCAGCTCCGCTGACTACCCCTATATTCAGGTCCCCTGAGGGTGGGCGTGACGGTGCAGCAGGGGGATCAGCTGTGGCGTCAGGTTCAGGAGGCCCTGCAGGGCAACCTCTCCAAACCCACCTTCGAAACCTGGATCCGGCCGGCCCGTTGTGCCGATTTCGCCGGCGATCAGCTGCTGCTGGTGGCGCCCAACGCCTTCGCCTGCGGCTGGCTGCGCAAGAACTACCTCACCACCATCGGGGCGGTGGCCAGCGAGATCGCGGGCCGGCCGATCGCCGTGAGCGTGGACACCGCCACCGGCCCCGATGGGGCCGACGGGGTGCAGGGCCTGCAGCCCATCGCCGGGGAGCTGCCGGCACCGGCCGTCAGCCATGGCAACGGACACGGCAATGGCCACGCCAACGGGCAAGCCCAGCGCACCGCCACCGGTGAACCGCCCCGCAAGTTGGCGCCGGGGTTGAACCCCCGCTACGTGTTCAACCGCTTCGTGGTGGGGCCCAACAGCCGCATGGCCCATGCGGCCGCCCTGGCGGTGGCGGAGGCCCCCGGCCGCGAATTCAACCCGCTGTTCATCTGCGGCGGGGTGGGCCTGGGCAAGACCCACCTGATGCAGGCCATCGGCAACTACCGGCTCGAGATCGATCCGGATGCCCGCGTGGCCTACGTGAGCACCGAAACCTTCACCAACGATCTGATCCAGGCCATCCGCAAGGACGGCATGCAGAAGTTCCGCGACCGTTACCGCGCCGCCGATCTGATCCTGGTGGACGACATCCAGTTCATCGAGGGCAAGGAGTACACCCAGGAGGAGTTCTTCCACACCTTCAACGCCCTGCATGAGGCGGGCCGCCAGATCGTGATCGCCAGCGACCGGCCCCCCTCCCAGATCCCCCGGCTGCAGGAGCGGCTGATCTCCCGCTTCTCCATGGGTCTGATCGCCGACATCCAGGCGCCCGACCTGGAAACCCGCATGGCGATCCTGCACAAGAAGGCGGAGCACGAGCAGGTGAGCCTGCCGCGGGATCTGATCCAATACCTGGCCGGCCGGTTCACCTCCAACATCCGCGAGTTGGAGGGGGCCCTCACCCGCGCCGTGGCCTTCGCCTCAATCACCGGCCTGCCGATGACGGTGGAATCGGTGGCGCCGATGCTCGACCCCGCCGGCAGTGAGGTGGAGGTGACCCCCGCCCAGGTGCTCAGCAAGGTGGCGGAGGTGTTCGGCGTGGCGGTGGAGGAGATGAAGAGCCCCAGCCGCAAACGGGCCGTGAGCCAGGCCCGCCAGGTGGGGATGTACCTGATGCGCCAGGGCACCAACCTCTCGCTGCCGCGCATCGGCGATGAATTCGGCGGCAAGGACCACTCCACCGTGATGTACGCGGTGGATCAGATCGAGAAGAAGCTGGGGGCCGATCCGCTGCTGGGGCGCCAGGTGCAGCAGGTGCGCGATCTGCTCCAGATCGATTCCCGCCGCCGCACCCGTTAGGGGCGACTCAGCCGGTGATCGGTTGGCTGGGGTCGAGCCCCTCCACCTCGCCGGAGAACACGCGGCTGGCGGTGATGTCCTCCGCTTCGATGGTCATCAGATCCAGCTTGGTGAGGCCCCCCTGGCCCATGCCCTTGAACAGGCGGTTGGCCTGGCGCATGCGGGCCCGGTCGATGGCGTTGCGGATCGAGCGGGCATTGGCGAAAAACGGCAGCTGCATGCGCCGTTGGATGTAGTCGGCGAAGGCGGCCAACGCCTCCTCGCTGAAGCGGTAGTTCTCCTCCGCCAGGATCAACCGGGCGATTGCCAGCAGTTCTTCGGCGCTGTAATCGGGGAAATCGATGTGGTTGGCCACCCGTGAGGAGAGGCCCGGATTGCTCTGGTAGAACACATCCATGCGCTCCTTGTAGCCGGCGAAGATCACCACCAGATCGTCGCGGTTGTTCTCCATCACCTGCAGCAGGATCTCGATCGCTTCGGCGCCGTAATCCCGCTCGTTTTCGGGGCGGTAGAGGTAGTAGGCCTCATCGATGAACAGCACGCCGCCCATCGCCTTTTTGAGCATCTCCCGCGTTTTCGGTGCGGTGTGGCCGATGTATTGGCCCACCAGGTCATCGCGGGTGGCCGTCACCACATGGCCTTTGCGCACGTAACCCAGGCGGTGCAGGATCTGCGACATGCGCTCCGCCACCGTGGTTTTGCCGGTGCCGGGCCGCCCGGTGAACGACATGTGCAGGCTGGGGGCCGTGGTGGCCAGCCCCACCTGCTTGCGGGCCCGGTCCACCACCAGCAGGGCGGCGATTTCGCGGATGCGGGTTTTCACCGGC
>JBEBCX010000230.1:0-2912 GCA_041157425.1 Cyanobacteriota bacterium
GGCAGGCGCCGCAGGGCCCAGCCCACCTGGCGGGCACAGCCGTAGGCGCCGATCAGCTCGGCGATCTGGCCATAGGTGGCCAATTGGCCCACGGGAATGCGGCCGACCACCGCATACACCTGCTGGTCAAAGCCGGATGCCACCGCAGGCGACTGCAACACCAGGGGCAACGCTATCGAGACCGGCCATCCGAGACGATGGAGCCAGGACAGCCCGGACGGATGCCGCTGCTACCCCGACGCTTTGAGCGGCTCCAGGCCGTGCTCAACCGCCGCATGGGGGATCTCACGGTGGTGCTGGAGGCGGTGGACAAACCGCACAACCTCTCCGCCATCCTGCGCACCTGCGATGCGGTGGGGGTGCTGGAGGCCCACGTGGTGAGCCTGCCGGGGCGGCCGCGCACGTTCAACAAAACCGCCAAGGGCAGCCAGAAATGGGTGCCACTGCATCCCCACCCCAGCATCGAGGGCTGTCTGCAGGGGCTCAAAGACCAGGGCTTCCGGATCTTCGGCACCCACCTGAGCGTGGATGCCCGCGACTACCGCGACTGCGACTTCACCGGCCCCAGCTGCTTCCTGATGGGGGCGGAGAAATGGGGCATGAGCGCCGAAGCGTTGGCGTTGGTGGATCAACCGCTGTTCATCCCGATGACGGGCATGGTGCAAAGCCTCAACGTGAGCGTGGCCGCCGCCACCCTGCTGTTTGAGGCGTTACGCCAACGGGAGCGGGCCGGCCTGGTGCCCAGCAACGGCGAAGGCATCCCCGGTGGCCCCGAGGCCCATGGGCGGTTGCTGTTCGAGTGGGCCTACCCGCAGGTGGCGGACTGGTGCCGCCGCCAGGGGCGCCCCTACCCGGCGCTCACGGCCGAGGGGGAAATCGCCGAGCAGCTGCCCCGCACGCTGAAGCTGCGGTATTGAGCCAAAGCGCGGGCGAGCAGCATCAGCCGGTCAGGGGAGCTGTTCTCGGCATGCCTGCAACGCAATCCTCAGCGAGGGCAACTCTTGTGTAGCAATCACCCAGACCATGCTGAGGCTGACTCCGAAATACTCATGGATCAGGCGATTGCGCAGGCCCACCAATCCCCGCCAGTCCACAGCCGGAACGGTTGACTGAATTGCAGCCGGCAAAGCGTTAGCGGCTTCTCCCAAAACCTCGAGGTTGCGAACCACGGCGTCAACCGTGCGCGAGTCAGCCTGAAATGTCGCTTCGTCGTAGCCAGCCAGATAAGCCTCGATCTTGCCGATGGCTTCCAGCATGTCCTCGATCAGCAGCGACCAATCACGCCGTGACATCAACCACATCCGCCAGGATCTGTTGACGGCGGTTGGCCTTGATGGCATCAGGCGTAACCAGGTCCACCTTCACCTGGAGCAACTCTTCAAGCCGGTCGGCCAGGTGCACAAACTTCAAGCCAACGGGCTCAGCAAACTCCACCAGAAGATCCAGATCGCTGGTCTCGGCCTGCTCTCCCCGGGCATAGGAGCCAAAAACCCCCAACCTCGACACCTGGTAGCCAGCACGAAGCTCCTCCCAATGGGAGTGAATGATCTGCTGAAGCTCAGCCAGGGTCTTCATTGGTCAATCGTAGTGAGGCCTCAACGCTCCGAACGGCCGCTCTGGCCGCTGCCGCTCAGCCAACTTTCAAGGCCTTCCCCCAGGAACGAGAGCCCCAGCACCAGAACAAACATCGCCACACCGGGATAAAGGGCCGTCCACCAGATGCCGGTGGGCAGGGCGCTGAGGGCCTGCTGGAGATCACTGCCCCACTCGGGCACCGTTTCCGGCAAGCCCAGCCCCAGGAATCCCAATCCGCCCAACACCAGCACCGCATCGGCGGCGTTGAGGGTGAGCAGCACGGGCACCGAGGTGATCACGTTGCGAAACAGGTAGCGCCGCAGGATCCACACCGGCCCCGCCCCGAGGGAGCGGGCCGCCTCCACAAACAGCTCCGCCTTCACCTGGGCGGTTTGGTTGCGCACCACGCGGAAATACTGCGGCACGTAGACGACGCACAGGGCCGCGGCGGCATTGGGCAGCCCCTTCCCCAGCAGAAACGCCAACACCACCGACAGCAACAACACCGGCAGGGTGTAGAGCGTGTCCATCAGCAACACCAACAGCCGATCCAGCCATCCCCCCAGGTAGCCGCTGAGCATGCCCAGGGGCACGCCGATCACCAGGGCCGACACCAGGGCGATCACCACCACCTGAAGCGCCACGCCACTGCCCGCGAGGGTGCGGCTGCACACATCGCGCCCTAGACGATCCGTACCGCACCAGTGCTGCCAGGAGGGGGCGGCGTAGATGGGGTTGTCGAGGCCGGCGTTGACATCCGGGAGCAGCCCCAGGTGGGTGAACAGCGGCGTGAGCAGCGCCATCAGGGCGTACACCAGCACGATCACCACACCCCAGCGGGCCATGCGGCCGGCAAGCTGCTGCGGCCTCCAGCGCCAGAGGGCTGACAACGGATGGGAACCCATGGCAGAGACGCTAATCGCTTTCCCCGGGGCAACCTGTACCCAAATCGCTTGGCCAGGGCTATTACCGGTACAGGTCCCCTCGTTCGCCATGACCACCCGTCTTCGTCAGCAGCTGCTCTCCACGCTGCGGAAACGCCAACAACAGCGCAAAGGACGCGGCCAGCAGGGCTTCACCCTGGTGGAGCTGATGATCGTGATTGTGATCGTCGGCATTCTTGCCGCTGTAGCCCTGCCCAACTTCATGAATCAAACCGACAAAGCAAAAGCCACTGAAGCCAAAACGAAAGCCAGCGCTTATCTTAAGGAGTACTACGCGGCGAGCATGGATGGATCAACCACCACCTGCCCAACAGCAACCAGCAACTTCGAATTTAGCTGCTCCAGCAACCAAATCACGGCGACAGGAGTCACAAATACATCAGTTGCAGGCAA
>JBEBCX010000231.1:0-2903 GCA_041157425.1 Cyanobacteriota bacterium
ACCAAGGCCGCCCAGGAGGCCATGGCCCTGGCCCGCAGCCGCCAGCCCGACAAGCGGGATGCCCGCCTGGATCAGGTGGCCACCAGTTGGGGGCTCACCAGCCTGCGCAAAGCGGCCCTCAGCCCTAAGGCTGCTTCACCAGCGGTGCCGACGCCGACCCCGGCCGGCTCGCCGCCGTCGGAGACTGCTTCTCCAACTCCTTAAGCGCCGCGTCGATGGCGTCGGTGGGGTTGGTGGCGTCGTCGAGGGCGGTGCCGCGCTTCAGCTTGTTGAGCAGTTCCATCGGATTGGTGGCGTCGAGGATCGAGCCACCCTTGGTGCCGGGGTTGGTGCCGCCGGGGCCCACGTCGTAAACGCGCTGCTCCTGGATGGAAAGGTTGCTGTTGGTGTTGACCTGGGCGCGGGCCGCCGGCTGCAGGGCCGTCGCGGCGCAGAGGCAGGCGGCCGGCAGGCCGAGCAGCAACGGGAAAGAACGGGAGACCATGGCCAGCCGCGGGCAGCGGGTTGGGTTCAAGTGCCGAAATGCTACGGCCCTCGGCCAATGGTGGGGGAAGCTGTGGTCAGCGCCACCCCCCCACCGCACCGCCGATGCGCATCGCCAGCTGGAACGTGAACTCGGTGCGCACCCGGCTCGAGCAGGTGCTGACCTGGCTGCAGCAGGAGCAACCGGAGCTGCTCTGTCTGCAGGAAACCAAGGTGGCCGATGAGCTCTTTCCCCACGCGGCGTTTGAGCAGATCGGCTACCGCTGCGCCATCAGCGGCCAGAAGGCCTACAACGGCGTGGCCCTGGTGAGCCGGGTGCCCCTGGACGACGTGCAGATCGGCTTCGAGGCCCTGCTGCCGAGCGATGCGGAAGCCGCCGCCCTCAGCGAGCAGAAGCGCGTGATCAGCGCCCTGGTGGATGGGGTGCGGGTGCTCAACCTGTACGTGCCCAACGGCAGCTCACTCAGCAGCGAGAAATACCCCTACAAGCTGGCCTGGCTGGCCTGCCTGCAGCGCTACCTGAAGGAGCAGGAGCGCCAGGGCGATCCGCTCTGCATGCTGGGCGACTTCAACATCGGCCCGGAGGAGCGCGACCTGCCGGATCCCGCCCGCGACACCGGCGGGATCATGGCCAGCCCCCCCGAGCGCGAGGCGCTGCGGGCCCTGCTGGGGGACCGGCTCACCGATGTGTTCCGCGTGTTCGAACCGGAGCGGGGCCACTGGAGCTGGTGGGACTACCGCAGCGGTGCCTGGGAGCGGGATCAGGGCTGGCGGATCGACCACATCTATCTCTGTGAGCAGCTGCTCGGCTGCGCCACCGGCTGCGTGATCCACAAGCACACCCGCGCCAACCCCCAACCCAGCGACCACGCCCCGGTGGTGGTGAACCTGGCCTGGCCGCCCGACGACGACGGCGAGGACGGGGACGAGGATTAAAAGACGGTGGCCGCCTCCGGCAGCGCCACCCCCTCCACCTTGAGCTCCACCAGCCGCGCCAGCGACTCGCCGCAGGTTTTCGGGGTGGGGAAGATCTTGCCGGGGTTGGCCAGGCCGTCGGGGTCGAAGGCCCGCCGCACCAGCAGCATCGTGGCCTGGTCGTCGGCGTTGAACATCCAGTCCATGTAGCAGCGTTTGTCGCTGCCCACGCCGTGCTCGCCGCTGATGCTGCCGCCGGCCTCGATGCAGAGCTTCAGGATCGCCGCCCCCAGGGCCTGCACCCGGTCGTTCACCCCCGGCTCACCGGCCCGGTAAAGAATCAGGGGGTGCAGGTTGCCGTCGCCGGCATGGAACACATTGGCCACCGCCAGCCCGTGCTCCTGGCTGAGCCGCTCAATCGCCGCCAGCACCTTCGGCAGGGCCGTGCGGGGCACCACGCCGTCCTGCAGGTAGTAGCTGGGGAACTGGCGGCCCAGGGCTGAAATGGCGCTCTTGCGCCCCTTCCACAGCCGGGCCCGGGCCTCCTCCGTCCAGGCCTCCCGCACGGCGCCGGCGCCCGCCTCCAGGCACAGCCGGCTGGCCAGCTCCACCGATTCCTTCACCTCGAGGGTGTGGCCATCGAGCTCAATCAGCAGCACCGCCGCCGCCTCGCGGGGGTACTCATCCACGCCGAAGGAGTCGTTGACGGCATGGATGCAGGGGCGATCCATCATTTCCATGCCGGCGGGCAGCACGCCGGCACTGGTGATCAGCCGCACCGCTTCACCGGCGGCCTCCATCGACGCGAAATCCGCCAGCAGCACCGCCACCGTTTCGGGGGTGCGCAACAGCCGCAGGGTGATGGCCGTGGCGATGCCCAGGGTGCCCTCGCTGCCGATGAACACACCGCGCAGATCCAGGCCGCCCATCTCCGGCAAGCCGCCGCCGAGGGTGGTGACGCTGCCATCCGGCATCACCACCTCCATGGCCAGCACGTGGTTGCTGGTGACGCCGTACTTCAGGCAGTGCACCCCACCGGAGTTTTCGGCCACGTTGCCGCCGATGCTGCAGGCCACCTGGCTGGAGGGGTCGGGGGCGTAATAGAAGCCATCGCCCGCCACGGCGCGGGTCACCCAGCTGTTGATCACCCCCGGCTGCACGGTGATGCGCTCATTGGCCAGATCCACCTCCAGCACCTGGCGCATGCGGCTGGTGGCAATCACCACCGCCTCCTGCTCCGCCAAGGCGCCGCCGGAGAGGCCAGTGCCGCTGCCCCGGGCGATGAACGGCACCCCCAGCTCCGCGCAGGTGCGCACCACCGCCGCCACCTGCTCGGTGGTTTCCGGCAGCACCACCAGGGGCGGCTGGTGGCGATGCAGGGTGAGGCCATCGCAGTCGTAGGCCAGCAACTCCTGACGTTTGGCCACCACCGCACGCGGCGGCAGCAGCGGCCGCAGCCGACGCTCGATTTCGCCCCAATCCAAGCGCCAGTCAGGGGTCACGCG
>JBEBCX010000232.1:0-2896 GCA_041157425.1 Cyanobacteriota bacterium
TTGCGCTCCAGCAGCACCTGCAGGTTGGGGGCGCGCCGCCGTTGCTCCGTCTGGAAAAAGGGGCTGTGCCACACGCTGCCGGGGGCGCCGTGGTCGTGGTTGCCGGGGATCACCAGCACCGGCAGCTCCAGCTTGCCGATGGCCTGGCACACGGCGCTCACATCGCTGCTGCTGGGGGTGGGGGAATCAAACAGGTCGCCCGCCACCAGCAGCAGGCTGGCCTTGGTGGGGGCGATCTGCGCGCCGATGCGGCCGATGGCTTCGATGCGCACCTGGCGCAGCCGGGCCCGCTTGTCGGGGTCCTGCACGCGGGCGTAGGGCTTGCCGATCTGCCAGTCGGCGCTGTGCAGAAACGACAGCATGCAGGGCTGTGGGGATCGACCCATTTCAGCGCGCCCGCGCCAGATTGGTGAACAGGACCGATGGATTGCCGGTGCGGCACTGCTTGAGCTCGTTGCTGTCTGGGTTGCTGGCGGTGCTGCTGCCCCTGTTGCTGGTGTTCTGGCCGGGCGCCGCCTGGGGCAGTGACGCCGCCGCCTGGGGCAGTGACGATGGCGCCGCGCTCTTTTCGCAGCACTGCGCCGGCTGCCATGTGAATGGCGGCAACATCATTCGCCGCGGCAAAACCCTCAAGCTGGCGGCCCTGGAGCGCCAGGGCCTGGCCTCACCGGAGGCGATCGCCGCCATTGCCGCCGCCGGCGTTGGCCAAATGGGCGGCTATGGCGCGGTGCTGGGCGAGCCGGGGGTGGAGCAGGTGGCCGCCTACGTGTGGCAGCAGGCCCAGGCGGGCTGGCCGAAGGGCTAGCCCTTCAGCGCCGCTGTGGCCTCAGAAGGCCTGGATCCAGGGGTACACCGTGAGCTCGGTCCAGATCCCGTTGCGCCAGTAGACGTCGTTGTGGAGCAGCTCCTCCACCTGGGCCTGGCTGTCGGCTTCGTAGATGCCGAACACGTGGGTGCTGCCCTCCGTGGGGCCGAGGGTGATCAGCAGGCCGGCATCCTTCTGCCGTTGCAGCCCCGCCAGGTGTTCCTCCCGGTAGGGCGCGCGCTTCTCCAGCGCATCCGCGCAGTAGGTGCCCCAGAGAACAAAGCGCATGGCCGGCGGCGGCAAAGGGCCCGCAACCTACCGCCGCTCAATGCCGCCTACAGCCAGCCCGCGGCGAACAGGGGTTGGCGCACCTTGCCCGGGAACAGGATCGGACGGTCGGTGGGCTGGGCGTTGGCCTTGTCGGTCCAGTTCACCCGGCAGCTGAAGCGGGTGGCGCCCTTGCTGTCGGTGCGGGTTTTGAGCACGAACCCCTGCACCGTGGCCTTGGCGGGCATCAGGTATTGGGCCTGGTTGCAGGCATCCACCTCGGAGATGGCCGATTGGTACGTGTTGGATCCCGCCAGGGCGGCGGGGGCCAGGCCGAGCCCCCCCAACAGCAGGCCGGCGGTGAGCAGGGTGCGGTGGGCCATGGCCTGGGGGCGTGTGCGTTGGTCTGATTCTGCCGGGTTTTGCCCGGTGCGGTTAGCGCTGAAGGCTCAGCACTTAGCGGTCAAGGGCGCTGCGCAGCTCGCCGCAGAAGGCGCCTGCCGCGGCGGCCACATCGCTGCCGCTGTGGTGGGCGGCGGCCATCACCGCCACCAGGGCACTGCCCACGATGGCCCCGTCGGCGCCCCAGTCGCGCACCTGGATCGCCTGCTCGGGCCCGGAGATGCCAAACCCCACGGCCACCGGCGTGGGGCCCATGGCCTTGAGCTGCTGCACCAGGCCCGCCACCCGTGATTCGATCGTGGTGCGCACGCCGGTCACCCCGGTGACGCTCACCAGATAGGTGAAGCCGCGGCTGGCGGCGGCGATGCGGCCCATGCGCTCGGCCGGGGTGGTCGGAGCCACGAGCAGCACCAGGTCGAGTCCGGCGGCGGCGGCGATGCCCGAGAGCTTCTCGGCTTCTTCCAGGGGCAGGTCGGGCACCACCAGCCCAGCGGCGCCGGCGGCGGCCGCATCGCTGCAGAACCGCTCCATGCCGCGGTTGAGCAGCGGGTTGCTGTAGGTGAACAGGATCACCGGGATGGTGAGCTCCCCCCGCAGCCCACTGAGCATCTCCATCACCCGCCCCGGGGTGGTGCCGGCCTTCAGGGCCCGGCTGGCGGCGGCCTGGATCACCGGCCCGTCGGCCAGGGGGTCGCTGTAGGGAATGCCGAGTTCGATCAGGTCGGCCCCGGCCGCCTGCAGGGCCAACAGGCTGGCCCGGGTGCTATCGAGATCCGGATCGCCCGCCATCAGGAAGGGCATCAGTGCGCAACGGCCCTGGCTCTGCAGCTGCTCAAAGCGCCGCTGGATCGGGGTGCTGGGGGTCACGGCGGCACTGGATCTGCCGCTGAGCCTATGGGGTCGGCGGTTGGGGGTTCTGGTCCAGCTCCTGCAGCAGCTGCTCCTGTTCTTCAGGGCTCAGGGCTTCAAAGCGCTTCTGCAGTTCCTCGTCGGTGGCGGAGTCGTAGGCGGAGCGGTAGCGGCGCCGCTGCTCCATGTAGGTCATGTTGCCGGTGACCACCCGAAACAGGTAGGAGCCGGTCCACACCACCACGATCGCCACCAACAGCAGCTGGGAGGCGATACCGGCGGAAAACCCCTCGAAGCCGGCCGCCTGGAAGCCCCAGTAGCCCACCCCGCCGATGGCAAACATCGCCAGGCCCACCATCAGGGCCTTGCCGCGGGTGATGCCGCTGCCCGCCGCCGGTTGGCTCATGCCTGCGGACCCTGGCCCTGCAGACGCAGATTCACAAACGGCGCCAGCACGATCAGGCCGGGGAAAAACAGAAACACCAGGCCGTAGATGCCCGTGCGCTCCAGCTTGCCCATCACGGTCCAGCGCTTGGCCATCCAGGCCATCAGCGCCATCGGCACCACCACCAG
>JBEBCX010000233.1:0-2884 GCA_041157425.1 Cyanobacteriota bacterium
GCCAGGGGGCCGCGCCAGGGGCCCACCACCACGGCGCCGGGGCGCTGGGGATCGAGCGGACTCGGTTGCGGCGGGGTTGGATGCGGCGGGCCCGGGGGTGCGGAGACGGCGCCTGGGGTGAGCGGCGGCACGGGCAGGGGATCCCGCGGGGCGGCGGCCAGCTGCTGCAGCTCGGCAACGCCCGCGTGCAGGGGCTCCTCCAGGGGCAGGTTGAGGTGCACCGGACCGGCGGGGGCTCCGTGGGCGGCGGCCCAGGCCCGCTGCGCCAGGGCATCGAGGGCAGCGGGGGCCATGGCGGCCAGGCCGCGGGGGTCGCCGCTGAGGGCCAGCCGGGCGCTGGGCTCGAGGAAGCGCTCTTGATTCACCGTCTGGTTGGCGCCGATGCCCTTGAGCCGCTGCGGACGGTCGGCGCTGAGCAGCAGCAACGGGATGGCGCCGTGGTCGGCCTCCACGGCGGCGGGCAGCAGGTTGGCCACGGCGGTGCCGGAGGTGGTGACCACCGCCGCCGCATGGCCATCGGCCCGCCCGAGGCCCAGGGCCAGGAAAGCGGCGGAGCGCTCATCCACCGCCGTGAGCAGATCAAGGCTTGGGGCACCGGGGCTGGGGCTCTCCAGCAGGCCGGCCGCCACCGCCAGCGGGCCGGAGCGGCTGCCGGGGCAGAGCACCAGGCGCCTCAGGCCGCAGGCCTGCAGGGCCTGCAGCAACCGCATCGCCGCCCGCAGGTTCTCCGCCGCGGAGCAGGGGTGGGCGGGGGGAAGGGTCACCCGGCGGTGTGGTTGTTCAGGATGTGGCGATCATGCTGACTGGTCCGCCGCCATGGGGGAACGCCTGAAGCCCTGGCGCTCACTGCTGCTGTGGCTGGCACTGGCACTGCTGCTGCGCTGGGCGGTGCTGGAGCCCCGCTGGATCCCCTCGGGCTCGATGCTGCCCACCCTGCAGCTGCAGGACCGGATCCTGGTGGAAAAACTGCGGCCACGGCTGGCGAAAGCGCTGCCGCTGCAGAGCATCGTGGTGTTCCATGCCCCGCCGGCGCTGGTGGAGGCGGGCTACGACCCGCGGGCGGCGCTGATCAAGCGGGTGGTGGGGCGCGCCGGCGATCGGGTGGAGGTGCGCGACGGCCAGCTGTGGCGCAACGGCAATCCGGTGGCCGAACCCTGGCTGGCGGAGCCGATCGACTACCGCTTCGGGCCCGTGACGGTGCCGGCCGGGCACCTGATGGTGCTGGGCGACAACCGCAACGCCAGCTTTGATTCGCACCTGTGGGGGCCGCTGCCGGAGCGGGATGTGATCGGCACGGCGGTGCTGCGTTACTGGCCGCTCAACCGCCTTGGCCCGATTCGGTTCTCCGCCCCTGAGGGCCTCGATCAGGCCGAACAGCTGGGGTAGGGTGCAGCCGTTACGCAGCGCACATCGGGATGTTCAACCCGGAGTTCCTGACGAGTGACAGCGAGGCGATCAGCAGCAATTCGCTGATTCAGTACTTGCAGGACCAGTCACCCGACGTGCTGCAACGGGTGGCCCGCTCCGCCAGCGGTGACATCCAGGACATCATTCGCCACAACGTGCAGGGCCTGCTGGGCATGCTCCCCGGCGAACACTTCGACGTGAAAATCACCGCCAGCCGCGACCACCTGGCCGGCCTGCTGGCGTCCGCCATGATGACGGGCTACTTCCTGCGCCAGATGGAGCAGCGCATGGAGCTCGAGGCCAACCTGTTCGCCGGCGGCGACGCCGAAGTCGACCCCGGGGAGCTCAAGCTCTAGGTCCGCGCTCCGCTCAGCCCAGGGGCCGCTCCGGCACCACACCGCTGCGAAGCAGCAGCGCATCGATGCCCGCCAGATAGCGCCAATCGCCCTGGTCGGGGGCCCAGTGACGCTGCTCCAAGGCCTCAGCCAGCTGCAGCAGCTGTTCGGGGGAGCAGGGCACCGGAGCGTCGTAGTGGGCGGGCACCAACCAGCGCAGCTCCGGCAACCGCGCCAGCTGCCGCAGCCAATCCAGCAGCAGCCCCTGGGCGCGGGGAAACACCAGACGCTCCAGCACCGGTGCCACCTGCAGGCCGCCCACCGCCTGGGCCTTCAGGTCGGCGAACACCGCCGCCGAACTGCGTGACCACTGGAAGGGGTAAATCCCGAAGTAGCTGCGGGCGTTGCGGCAGCCGGGGCGGAAGGCCTGACCCAGCAGCTGCCCCAGGGGGGGCACGGCCAGGGCCTCGGGCCGCAGGTAGGAGGCAAACAGCGCCAGGCGTTGCCATCCCTTCAGCCGCAGCTCGGGGGTGTCCTGCAGGGGCTGATCGCCGCGGTCGCGGGCGTGGAACAGCAGCGGCGTGGGGTCGAGATTGAACAGCTCCGGCGGTTGCGGGTTGATGGCCACCAGGGCATCGGTGAGCAACAGGGCACCGCTGCTGCGGTGCAGGCAAGCGAACTCCTGGAAGCGCCCCAGCCCCAGGTTCAACGGGCCGAGGCTGAGCCACTGCAGGTCCTCGGCGTGGGGGAAGCCCTGCTCCCCCAGCACCTGGGTGCGGCCGCGGGGGAAGCCCAGCCAACTGGGTGGCAGGTTGAGCGGGAAGCTCCACTGGCCTGGGGTAACCCACACGCTGGCCGCAGGAAAGGCGCGGGCCATGGCCGGCACCGGCAGCTTGTGCTCCAGGCCCGAGGCGGTGGGCAGCACGATCGTGCGCACCGGGCCAAAACGCTGCTCGAGGTCGGCCAGGGCCCGCCGCACGGCTCCAGTGGGGGCCACCGGGGCGTAGAGCATCAGGCCGCCACGCACCCGCGCCACGGTCATCCGGATCGGCACCGCCACATAGAACACGCCCTGCAGCTGCTCGAAGCTCCACAGCTGCTCAGGGATCAGCTCCCGCACCAGGGTGCGGCGGCGTCCGTAG
>JBEBCX010000234.1:0-3056 GCA_041157425.1 Cyanobacteriota bacterium
CCGCCGTGGCCAAGATCGGCGCCTGATCCCAGCGCTGTTGATTCCACGGGGGGCTGCTGCAGCCCCCCTTTTTTTGCCCCAGATCCATGGGAGCGGTTGGATGGCCTTGAGCGCACAGGCGCCGCTGGTGCTGTTGGTGGCCGATGGCCCCCAGTGGCGGGAAGGCCTGCACCAGGCCCTGGTGCAGGAGGGTTACCGCGTGCAGCAGCAGCCCTTGCCGATGCGCTTGCAGCTGCTCAGCCCCCAGGCGGAACTGGTGCAGCCTCCGGATTTGCTGATCCTCAACCTGCCCACGCAGCGCTGGGATCTGAGCAGCACCGTGCAGCAGCTCGAGCGCCTGCGCCGCAGGGATCTGAGCACATTGTTTCTGATGCTGCCGGATGAGGCCGATGAGCAGGCCCGCGCCGCCCTGTTGGATGCCGGTGCCGATGATGTGCTGGCGCGCCCCTTCGGGCTGCGGGAATTTGTGGCCCGCTGCCGCGCCATGGTGCGGCGCGCCAAACGCCGTGAGCTGGCCCAGCGGGCCCAGGATCCCACCCAGGTGTTGCGCTCGGGGGGGCTGCTGCTCTACCGGCAGGAGTGCCGCGTCACCCTGGATGGTGAGGAGGTGAGCCTCACGCCGCGGGAATGGAAGCTGCTCGAATATTTCATGCTCCACCCGGGCCGGGCCTTCAGCCGCGACCAGCTGATTGAACAGGTGTGGGGGCCCGACTACAGCGGCGACAACAAGAGCGTGGATGTGCACGTGCTCTGGCTGCGCCGCAAGCTGGAGCCTGGCTCAGCCAAGCCCCAGCGTTTCATCACGGTTCGGGGCGTGGGCTATCGCTTTGATCCTCCAGCGGCTGGTTCACCTGCTCCTGCTGAAGGGCCGTGAGGTAGCGCAGCCGCTGGCTGGAGATCAGCCCGTCGTCCATGTCGCGCAAGTCGCGCGAATCAAGCGTCGTCGTTGGCTGACAAGCTTTTGGAAACGTCTGGCTTGCGTTGGTCTCGCTGGCCATGGCTGGCTTGTTTGGAGGTGGACGGTTGGGTCACGGAATTGACCCAGCAGCACCCAGCCACAAAGCTGATGCTGCCGCGACCTGTTTTGATCAACATGGGCTGCCATCAGATAACGTCAACTTAACCAGCGGAAGGCGGGTTTGTGTATCTGATGGCACCGAAATGAGGCCCATGTGCTGCATGGTGGCGTGTGGATGTAGCGCAGGTCACCGAAACTGCGGTTGTTTTTGCTCGTCAAAACTGCGCTGCAGGATCTGCCCCACGCTGAGGCCGATGGGGAGCTTGCCGGCGAAGGCGCTCCCCTGAACGTTGCGGTAGAGCTTGTTGGTCACCAGCAGGTAGGTGGAATCCTGGAGCGGGATCATGCCGGCCCGTTCGGCGATTTTTCGGCCCTTCTGCAGGCTGCTGTTCACAAACTGGCGCAGGTTCGGGTCGCTGTTCACCGCCTTGGCGTTCACGTAATAGAAGAGGGGCCGCGACAGGGGAAGGTAGCGCGAGTCCTGCACCGATTTGATGCTGGGGGCCACCGGGCCCCGCAACCCATTCACCGAGAGGGCCCGCAAGCTGTTGCGGTTGGCCTGGTAGTAGTCGAAGCCGAAATAACCCAGGGCCAAACGGTCGTTGGCCACGCAGCGCACCAGCACGTTGTCGTCTTCGCTGGCGGTGTAGTCCTGCCGGGAATTGGCCTCATCGCCATTGATGGCTTTGTTGAAGGTGTCGTAGGTGCCCGACTCGCGTCCCGGTCCGCACAGCCGGATGGCGTCATCGGGCCAGCTGGGGTTCACCTGGCTCCAGCGCTTCACCTTGCCTTCGGCGGCACGGCTCCAGAGGGTTTGCAGTTGGGCCGTGCTGATCGATTTGGCGAAGTTGTTGGCGGGGTTCACCACCACGGTGATCGCATCGAAGGCCAGGGGCAGCTCCAGGAAGCTGATGCCCTTGCTGCCGCAGGCTTGGATCTCCTTGGCATTGATGGGCCGGGAGGCGGCGGCGATGCCGATGCGCCCGGCGCAGAACTCCCGCAGGCCGGCGCTGGTGCCCGTGGCGCTGGCGCTGATCTTGAACGGTTGCCCAGCCCGGGGTCGGAACTGGCGGATGGCCTCCAGGCTGAAGGGATACACCGTGCTGGAGCCCACAATCCGAATCTCCTCGGCCTTGGCGCTGGCCCCAAGCCAGCCGGCGCCAATCAAGCCCGCGGCAAGCAAGACCCCCGTCTGACGGATTCCAGCTCCCATGGATTGCGAACGACATCGACGCTTTGAATCTGCGTCAGCGTCCGAGGCCTTTCGTTAAGGCCGCTTTAACGGCTGATTGTGATTGCCCAGGCATAAATTCAGGCGGTTGAACCGTTAACCCCCTCTTAAGCCCATCCGCATCGCTGCGTGGGAGTGTTGTTGTGTCGAGTGTTTGATGGTGCCGCGGACCCCGCAACCGGCATGAAGCTTCCAAGCAGCCAACAAGTTTTCGCGTACCGCAACCGGCCCCCCCAGGAAAAGCTGGTGGACCAGGGCTTCCGCCAGGTGGTGGTGGTGCTCGCCTCCTTGGTGGGGGTGGTGTTGCTGGGCATCCTGCTCACGGTGCTCTCCGGCTCCCGTGAGGCCATGGCCAGTTTTGGCCTGGGCTTTCTCACCACGTCCGACTGGGATCCGGTGACCGAGCGCTACGGCGCCTTCACCGCCATTTACGGCACGGTGGTGACCTCGATCCTGGCCCTGCTGATCGCCGTTCCCCTGGGGGTGGGCACAGCGGTGTTCATCACCGAAAACCTGATCCCTTTGGGCATCCGCCAGGTGCTCGGGGTGATGGTGGAGCTCCTGGCGGCCATCCCATCGGTGGTGCTGGGGCTCTGGGCGATTTTCGTGATGGAGCCGTTCACCTTGGGTTGGCTCCCGTTCTTCTCCACCCAGCCCCAGGGGCCCGGCGTGGCGCCGGCGATCTTGATCCTGGTGGTGATGATTCTCCCGATCATCACGGCCATCTCCCGCGATTCGATTCAGCAGGTGCCCCCGGAATTGCGCCAGGCGGCGTACGGCATTGGCACCACCCGCTGGGACGCGATT
>JBEBCX010000235.1:0-2863 GCA_041157425.1 Cyanobacteriota bacterium
GAGTACGCGATGGTGAAGGCCGCCGCCGAGCGGGGCTGGATCGACGAGCGGGCCGTGGTGCTGGAAACCCTGCTCTGCTTCAAGCGGGCCGGCGCCGACCTGATCCTCACGTACCACGCCTGTGATGCGGCGGAATGGCTCCGCCAGGGTTGATGTGACGGGCGGCACCTGCCCCGTCCGCTGACAAAGCCCTGTTGAGAACCTAATTTTTGGGAGCCAGGCCGCCCTCGCGGCCTTGTTTTTCCCGGTTACTCCCGCACGTCCCATGAGCGAGCCTGCGCCCCAGTCCAGCGGGTTGAGCCGCCGGGAAAGCCTCCAGGTCGGAGCGCTGTCGCTGCTCGGATTGTTTGCCCCGGGGGCCGCCAAGCCCGCCGAGGCGGCGCCTGCTCCCACGGCGGCCGGGGCGGCCGCCGCCAAGGGCAATGGCAACAAGATCGCTCCTGACCATGGGGTGCGGGTCACCGAGCGTCCCTCCGATTACGTCACCCCAAAGGGGCTGAAGGTGGATCGGGAGATCGTCAACTTCAGCGATATCAAGTTCAAGCTCAACGGCTACGACCTCGGCAATCGCATCCTGGTGATGCCCCAGAAGATGGGCGGGGGCGTCAACCTGATCGACCTTGGCTCCGGCCGGGCCCTGGCATCCCTCTGGTATTGGAACTACGGCGATTACAACCCCATCAGCCACCACATTCAGGCCTTCCCCAGCAACAACCCCTACCAGGAATTCGAATTCATCAACAGCTGCCAGGGGGGCATGAATTCCCTGATTTACGGCATGCCAACGTCGGTGACCGATCCACCGCCGGGCTTCAACATGTACCGCGTTCGCTACAACGGCGACGTGATGGAGCTGGAAGAAAACATCTCTGAAACCACCGGTCTGGGCCTCGGGGTGCACACCACGATCCGCCCCTCCGATGCCAAGAGCTACTGCATCTCCGACGGCCAGAAAGACATTTTTGCCTGGTTTGATCGGGCCTCCACCCGTGTGCTGCAGGCCTTCCGTTACGACTGGGAAGGCGCCTCCCCCAACCTGGCGGACTGCTGGACCGGCGGTGGTGTGCTCAAGATCACGCGCATCAAGCCCGATGCCAGCACCGGTCTGTTCGACCTGCGGGGCACCAAGGGCATCAAGATCAACTGGGAAATGGTGCCCATGGGTGAGCTGTTTGTGCCCGAGGGCAAGATCCCGGGCCCCAACGTGCGCGCCCTCACCGGCGCCGACGCCTTTGTTTGGCACCCCAGCGGCAAGTGGGGCGCCGAGATCATCCGCATGCTCGGCGGCTGCGTGGTGCACGACGTGGACAACCAGATGACCCCGGTGGCCTATTGCGCCTTCCCCAGCGAGTCGCCCGACACCTATCCGGTGGAGCAGATCGATGCCGACACCTGGCAGGTGGTGATTGATCGGGTGTACTCACCCGGCCACGAACTGGGCTTCTCCCCCGATGGCAACCATCTGGTGATGATGAACAACGGGCTCGAGAACAGCGTGGGCATCTTTGATAGCTCCGATCCCGATCCGCGCCAATGGAAAAAGATCAAGCAGATCATTGATCCCACCTGGGGCAAGCGCTATCCCAGCCCGTTCCACATGGCGTTCACGCCAGACAGCAAGAAGATGTACCTGGTGGTGCTCAATCCAGCGCCGGGCCGCAGCGGCATCATGGTGGTGGACACGGCCACCTGGACGCCGATCAAGGAGCTCCAGAACATCACCCAGGACATGCAGTCCTGCACCATTACCCCCGATGGCAAGTTTCTGCTGGTGGCGGTGGGGGGCTTCCAGCGTTATGCCTCCGGTGTGTTTGTGCTGGATGTGGAGAAGGATGAGCCCGTGGGCTTCATCCCCAACCCCGGCGGCCACCACGACCTCACCCTGGTGCCCACCAGCGTGGATCAGCTCAAGTTTTCGCGCTCCTGTGCGATGTGATCCCTGAGCTGGTGTCCCTGGCCCGGCTTGTCCTCCACAACCTCACCCGTCGCCGGCTGCGTTCCGCGGTGTTGATGGGTGCGGTGGCGCTTGTGGCCGCCCTGGGGTTCCTCAGCGTTGATCTGGTGGGTCGGTTGGAGCTGTCGCTGCTGCAGGGTTTTGAGCGCCTGGGGGCGGATCTGGTGGTGGCCCGCGCCGATGCTCAGGTGAACCTCACCCAGGCCCTGCTTACCGCGGAGCCCGACGCCCCGCCCCTGCCGCCTGAGGTGGTGGCGGCGGCGGAGCGGTTGCCGTTCACCAGTGCCCCGCAACGGGCGGTGCGCGCTCCGGAGCCCGTTGGCATGGAGCTGGGGCTGGGTCATGGCAGTTCCGTGCCCCTCTACGGCATCGACCCGAACCGCGACACCACGGTGCTGCCCTGGCTGGAGGACCACCGGGGCATCGATTTTCAGGATGGCCAGCTGATCCTTGGCCACCGCCTGCGCGGGCGCCTCGGGGATCGCGTGCGGCTGCTCGATCACACCTTCCAGATCTATGGCCGCCTGGCCGCCACTGGGATCCCCTCCCATGAGAGCGGTGTGTTTGTCACCCTTGCCGACCTCGAAGCGCTGCTGCCCAGCGCCACCCCGGACACCCTCGGCATCAATGGCCTGTTGATTCAGGCCCCGCCGGAGCAGCCGATGGAGCAGGTGCGCTTCCGTCTCCTGGCGCAGCTGCCGGGGGTGACCGTGGTGGGTGGCCGCACCCTGCTGGCGATGGTGCGCCAGGGGGGCACGCTGACCCTGCGGTTGTTGGCGGCCCTGAGCGTTGTGCTGCTGCTCAGCGTGTTGCTGTTGATCAGCCTCTACTACGTGGGCATTGCGGCGGAGCGTCGCCAGGAGCTGGGGCTGCTGCTCAGCCTGGGGGCCACGCCGCTGCAGTTGGTGG
>JBEBCX010000236.1:0-4274 GCA_041157425.1 Cyanobacteriota bacterium
TGCACGGCGGCCGCCCGCGGGATTCGGCTTTCCCCACCAGCCAACGGCCCCGCCGCCATGGGAGCCTGTGGCCATTCGCGTCCGACCAGCCCCTGCGATGGCCAAGCTGCTCTCCTTTTCCGATGCCTCCCGCGCCTCCCTGGAGCGGGGCGTCAATGCCCTGGCCGATGCGGTCAAGGTCACCATCGGCCCCAAGGGCCGCAACGTGGTGCTGGAGAAGAAGTTTGGCGCCCCCGATGTGGTGAACGACGGCGTCACCATCGCCAAGGAGATCGAACTGGAGGATCCGTTCGAGAACCTCGGCGCCAAGCTGCTGCTGCAGGTGGCCACCAAAACCAAGGACAAGGCCGGTGACGGCACCACCACCGCCACGGTGTTGGCCCAGGCCATGACCCGCGAAGGCCTGCGCAACGTGGCCGCCGGCGCCAGCCCGGTGAACCTGCGCCGCGGCATGGAGCTGGCCGTGGCCCAGGTGGTGCGCGGCATCGAGGCCCGCGCCACGGCCGTCGCCGGCGACGCCATCCGCCAGGTGGCCACCGTGAGCTCCGGTGGCGACGAGGAGGTGGGCCGCATGATCAGCGAAGCCATGGACACGGTGAGCGTTGACGGCGTGATCACCGTGGAGGAGAGCAAGAGCCTCGCCACCGAGCTGGAGATCACCGAGGGCATGGCCTTCGACCGCGGCTACAGCTCCCCCTATTTCGTCACCGACAACGACCGCCGCGTCTGCGAGTTCGACAACGCCCTGCTGCTGATCACCGACCGCAAGGTCAGCGCCATCAACGACCTGGTGCCGGTGCTCGAGGCGGTGTCCCGCGCGGGCAAGCCCCTGGTGATCCTGGCGGAAGAGGTGGACGGCGAAGCCCTGGCCACCCTGGTGGTGAACAAGAACCGCGGCGTGCTGCAGGTGGCCGCCGTGCGGGCACCGGGCTTCGGCGATCGCCGCAAGGCCATGCTCCAGGACATCGCCATCCTCACCGGCGCCACCCTGGTGAGCGAAGACCGGGCCATGACCCTCGACAAGGTGACCCTGGACGACCTGGGCAGCGTCCGCCGGATCACCATCAGCAAGGACGACACCACGATCGTGGCCTCCGGTGAGCACCAGAGCGCCGTGGCCGACCGCATCGCCGCCATCAAGCGCGAACTCGACAACACCGACTCGGAGTACGACCGCGAAAAGCTGAGCGAGCGCGTGGCCAAGCTGGCCGGCGGCGTGGCCGTGATCAAGGTGGGCGCCCCCACCGAAACCGAACTGCGCAACCGCAAGCTGCGCATCGAGGACGCCCTCAACGCCACCCGGGCCGCCGTGGAGGAGGGCATCGTGGCCGGTGGTGGTTCCACCCTGCTGCAACTGGCCGGCGAGCTCGACACCCTGGCCGCCGGCCTCAGCGGTGATGAGCGCACCGGCGTGGGCATCGTGCAGCGCGCCCTGGCGGAACCCCTGCACCAGATCGCCAGCAACGCTGGTTTTGACGGCACCGTGGTGGCCGATGAAGTGCGCCGCAGCGGCCTGGGCTTCAACGCCGCCACCGGCCGCTACGAAGACCTGCTGGCCGCCGGCATCCTCGATGCCGCCAAGGTGGTGCGCCTGGCCCTGCAGGATGCGGTGTCGATCGCCGCGCTGCTGCTCACCACCGAAGCGGTGATCGCCGACAAACCCGAGCCCCCCGCTGCCGCCGCCCCCGGTGGCGACATGGGTGGCATGGGGGGGATGGGCGGTATGGGTGGCATGGGCGGCATGGGCATGCCCGGCATGATGTGATGCCCTCCGGGCGCTTCGGCCCTTGCCGCTAGAGGGTCCGCACCAGGCGGGCGTGAATCCGGCAGACCGCAAGGGCCTGCCGCGGCGGGTCACTGCAGAGGCGCCCCAGCTCCCGGTTCAGGGCCTGGAGGTCGTCGTGCGACAGGCCCACCAATGGGCTGGTGGTGATCAACAGGCCCCCCAGGGCCATGGGCAGCAACGAGAGCAGGCGCGAAGAGGCCACGGCACACCTCCTTGAGGCGAGAGTGAGTCGAGACCGGTGAGACCGGTTAGCCACCTCAGTGTGTGGGGGATCCGCCGCCGGTGCCCCAGGCTTCAGCTTCCCTTCGCAGCCGCGACCCTCAGGGCTGCTCGAGCCGCCGCCGGTAGGCCGCCACCTGCAGGTCCACGCCCGTGATGGCGGTGCCCACCACCACGGCGTCGGCGCCGCCATCGAGGGCCTGGCGCGCCTGCTGCGGGCTGGCGATGCCCCCCTCGCAGATCAGCAGCGTGCCCGCGGGCAATTGCTGCCGCAGCGGCGGCAGCAGGTCCCAGGCCGGGGGGGCTTGGTGGGCGGTGGCCTCGGTGTAGCCGTAGAGGGTGGTGCCCACCCAATCACAGCCGAGTTCGGCGGCCCGCAGCCCATTGGCCACGCTGTCCACATCCGCCATCAGCGGAGCCCCCAGCTGCTCACGGGCCCGCTCGATCAAGGCCTCAAGCCGCTGGCCATCGGGCCGCGGCCGCTCCGTGGCATCGAGGGCCACCACATCGGCACCCGCCGCCCACACCGCCTGGATCTCCTGCCAACCCGGGGTGATGTACACGGGGCTGCCGGCAAAGCTGCGCTTCCACAGGCCGATGATCAGCGCCTCCGGGCAGCGCCGGCGCACCGCGCCAATGTGCTCCGGGCTCTCCAGCCGCACGCCGACGGCGCCGTTGTTGAGGCTGGCCTCCGCCATGGCTGCGATCACATCGTTGTGGCGCATGGGGGAGCCCTCGGGCGCCTGCACCGACACGATCAGGCCGCCCTGCAGCCGCTGACGATCCAGCCGAGGATCAAGCGGCACGGCGACGCTCCACCCGATCGGGCAGCCAGGAGCGCAGCCGGGCCAGCTCGGGGGGAAGGCTCAAGCGCCGGTTCGGGCTGGGCCGCATACCCCTGCCACCAGGCCATGCCCTGAGGATCAACCTGCTGCAGCTCCAGCAGCAGGGCGGCGAGGGCGGGATGGCCGTGACGATGGACCCACTGCCCGAGGAGCCGCTCCACCCCCAGGGCATCGCGCTGGGCCAGGGCCTCCAGCAGGGCCCGTTGGTGGGCCTGGCGGCGGGCCTGGGGGGAGGCGATCGGATCGGGGCGGCGCGTCACGGCGATCAGGGTTCAGGAGAGCTTGCGATCCAGCAGGGGGCGGATCAGCAGAAACAGGCCCACCGCCAGCACCGCCAGCACCCCCAGGCAGCCGCTGGCGGTGACATCCCCATAGGGGGCCTGCAACACCACGGCAGACAGGGAGAACTGGCCCGCATAGGCGGCCCGAATCGGTTCAATCGCGAAGGTAAGGGGATTCACGGCCGCCAGCCACCCCAACCAGGGGGGCATGAAGCTGAGGGGGGCCAGGGCGGTGCTGGCAAACAGCAGCGGCAGGTTGGCCACAAAGATCACGGCGATCAGCTCGATGTGGCCCGGCAGGGCGAAGGCCAGGCCCAGGCTGAGGCCCGTTACGGCGAACACCAGCAGCAGCAGCGTCACCAGCACCAGCACCAGGCCGGAGCCCCCCGGCCAGCCGTAACCCAGGGCGGCCGCCGTGGCCATGATCGCCAGGCTTTGCACCAGGCTCAGGGCCGTGATGTAGAGCACGGACGCCAGCACGATCGAGCTGCGGGAGCGCAGCGGCGCCACCAACAGACGGTTCAGAAAGCCGAATTCCCGGTCGAACATCACCGGCAGGCCGGCGTTGAGGGCGGCACTGAAGGCGGTGAACACAATCACCCCAGCCCCCAGGAAGCGGCCGTAGCTGAGGCCATCGGGCAGCAGACCGGCGGGGGCGTTGGCGAACAGGGCACCAAACAGCACCAGCCAGATCAAGGGCTGCAGCACCCCGGCCACCAGGGTGGAGGGTCGGCGCAGCAGTTGCAGAAACAGGCGGCGGCAGAGGGCGAACGTTTCCTGCGCCAGATCCGCCGCCGCCGAGCGCGCGGGCGGCTGACTCACATCCGGACTGAGCAGGGTGGGGGCGGCGCTGGTCATGGCGGGGGGAACAACAACGGGGGGAGCAACAACAAACGGTCGATCAACCGGACGATCAACCACGCGGCGTGTCAGCGCATGGCCTGCTTGCGCTCCGCCTTGGGGTCGCGGCTGCCGGCCACCGCCAGCTCCGCATCCATCAGGGTGCGGCCCGTGGCCTGCAGGTAGACGTCATCCAGGCTGGGGCGGCTCTGGGCCAGGGCAAACACCGGCAGGGAGGCCTCGCTGAGCTGGCGGCGCAGCTGCTCCACCACCCCGTCGTGTTCCACCACCAGGTTGAGCGAA
>JBEBCX010000237.1:0-5105 GCA_041157425.1 Cyanobacteriota bacterium
TCCAGGGCCCAGCGCAGGTTCACCGCCGTGGGGCGGGTGGCATTGAGCTGCTCGAAGGCCGCCACCAGGGCGGCATCGCTGGGGTCGGCCTGCAGGGCCAGCATCAGGCCGTAGGCACCGGTCACGCCGATCAACGGCGCCCCGCGCACCACCATCGTGCGGATCGCCGCGGCGGCAGCCTCCACGCTGGCCAGGCTCCGGGTGGTGAAGTGGTGGGGCAGCAGGGTCTGGTCGATCACGCCGACCGAACGGCCCTCTGGCTCCAACCAGATGGTGCGCCAGGCCTTGCCGTCGATGTTCATGGCCGCTGCAGCGCCGGGAGGTCTCAGCCCCGATCATCCCTGGCGGCGGCGCGGCTGGCCTGGGGTGAGGGGTCAGATCGGCCGGTAACCAAACCAATCGGGCCGCTGCGGCTGGCTGCGACCCTCGGGATCGGGGCTGAGCTGCACATGCCAGCGCTCACCCCCCAGCAGCTCGAGCTGCTCCAGGGCCAGGCAGTCATCCACGGCGCAGAGGTCGTCCTTGTGCTGCTGCAGCCCCCCTTGCAACCACTGGCGCTTGGCCGCCGCCTTGGCCGCCGCCGCGGAGCGGGCCACCACCAGGCCGAAGTGGTGCAGCTCCGCCAGGCAATCGGGGCGGTAGGCGCCCAGGTTCACAAACCACAGCCGCTCGGGCCGGGGCGCGGCGGGCTCCCGCCCCAGGCTCACGGTGTAGCCATCCACCTGCCGCAGCGCCATGTAGGCATCCAGATGCAGGCCCTCACGCCTCCCGAACCACTGGCGCCGCAGGTCCGGAAGCGTCTCCTCGATGCTGTGGCCGGCCACAAAGCGCACATCGTGCAGCTCGATCAAGCTGGTGGCCGTGCGGCCACCGAGCACCACCAGGAACAACGCAGGCACGGATCGGCTGGGGGCAATGGCGCGATCCAACGCCAGATCGCAAACCTGAACTCTGCCTGGGGCCGGGGCAGGCTGCGATGGGAATCGATTCCACAGAAACGATCCCACCGCCCCAAAGCGCGCCAGGCTGAACGCACCAGCCAGCCGCGCCATGCCATCCCCGCTGTCCGCCATGCCCAGCCTGGGGCTCGGCACCTGGCAAGCACCGCCAGGGCAGGTGAACCAGGCGGTCTGCGATGCCCTGGAGCTGGGGTACCGCCATGTCGACTGCGCCAGCCTGTATGGCAACGAAGCGGAGATCGGCGCCGCCCTCCAGCGGGCCTTCCAATCGGGGCTCGTACAACGCGAGGAGCTCTGGATCACCTCCAAGCTCTGGAATGACTGTCACGCCCCGGAGCAGGTGCGCCCAGCCCTGCTGCGCAGCCTGCGGGATTTGGGCCTGGAGCAACTCGACCTGTATCTGATCCATTGGCCGGTGGTGCACCGCCATGGGGTGTTGATGCCCGAGCGGGCCAGCGAGCAGATCCCCCTGGAGCAGATGCCGTTGCAGGACACCTGGCGGGCGATGGAAGCGCTGGTGGACGAGGGGCTGGTTCGCGAGATCGGCGTCTCCAATTTCAGCGCCATCAAGATCGATTCCCTGTTGCAGCACGCCAGGCGACGTCCCACCGTCAATCAGGTGGAACGCCATCCCTGGCTGCAGCAGAACGCCTTGCTGGGTTATTGCCAACACCAGGGGATTCAGCTGACGGCCTATTCGCCCCTGGGCTCAAGCTCCAGCAACGGCCAGCCATCACTGCTGGATGATCCGGTGATCTGCGCGATCGCCGAGGAGCACCGTGCCAGTCCGCCACAGGTGCTGTTGGCCTGGGGCCTGGCCACCGGCACCGCCGTCATCCCCAAATCCGTGCACCGCGATCGCCTCGCCAGCAACCTGGCCGCCCTTCGGTTGCAGCTCAGCCGCAGCGACCTGGACCGCATCGCCGCCCTGGATCGCCACCACCGCATCCTCGATGGCAGCTTCTGGGAACTGCCCGGCGGCCCCTACACCCGCGCCAACCTCTGGGATGAGGCCTAAGGGCGCTGCTGCTGCCTGCATCAGGATGGCGTCACCAGGCATGGCCATGGACTTCTTCGCCCAGCAGTGGACCACCTACCGCACCGTGGTGGACCACGATCTGATGGAGCACCAGGGCCTGCGCGAGGCCCTCAGCCAGGCCCTGGCGGCCTGGTTCCAGGCCCGCAGCGCTGACGCCCCGGCCCCGACGCTGGTGGACCTGGGCTGCGGAGACCTGGCCCAGCTGGGGCCCCTGCTGCAAGCCCTGCCGCTGGCCGGCTACACCGGCCTGGATCTCACCGAAGCGGTGCTGCCCCTGGCGGCCGCCCAGCTGGAGGGGGCGGCCTTCCCCCGCCACTGGCGCTGCGGCGACCTGCTGGCCTGGGCCCAGGGGGATCTGGCGGATGACCCCAACCCCGAACCGGTGGACCTGATCCACAGCAGCTTCGCGGTGCATCACCTGGCGGATGCCGACAAGCGGGCCTGGCTCGAGGGCTGCCGGCGCCGCATCCGTCCGAACGGCCTGCTGCTCTGGGCCGATGTGTTTCGCCCCGCCGGCGAAACCCTGGAGACCTACCTGCAGCGTTACCTGCAGCGGGTGGGGGAGCGCTGGCTGGTGCTCAGCGACGCGCAGCGCCAGCTGGTGCAGCGCCATGTGGGGCAGTTCGACATCCCGGCCGAACGGGGTGTGATCGAAGCCGCGGCCGCGCAGGCCGGCTGGCACTGGCGCTGGGCCTGGCAGGGTTCGCACAATGCCGAAGCGATGGCGGTGCTCACACCGGCCTGAGGCCCCTCAGCAGATCAACTGTGCTCGCGCAGGAAGCTGATGGCCCCCTGCAGCTCGTCGGCGAAGCGGTCGATCTCCTCGGGGGTGGTGGTGAAACTGAGGCTGGCGCGGGCTGAGCGTAGTGGCGGTGCAACGGCTGGGTGCAGTGGTGGCCGCTGCGGATGCAGATGCCGGCGGAATCCAGCAGGGCCGCCATGTCGTGGGCGTGCACACCCTCCACGTGGAAGGCCGCCAGGGCGCCGCGATCGGGCTGCTGCTCCGGGGTGGGGCCGAGCACGGTGAGCCCATCCACCGCCTGCAGCCGCCCGAACAGCTGGGCGGTGAGCTGCTGTTCCCAGGCGTGGATGCGATCGAGGCCGATGGCCTGGAGGTAGTCGAGGGCGGCGCCCATGCCGATGGCCTCGCCGATGGCCGGGGTGCCGGCTTCGAACTTGTGGGGCAGGCCGGCCCAACTGCTGTGGTCGAGGTAGACGTCCTGAATCATTTCGCCGCCCCCCAGGAACGGCGGCATCGCCTCCAGCAGCGCCTCACGGCCCCACAGGAAGCCCATGCCGGTGGGGCCGCAGAGCTTGTGGGAGCTGCCCACGAGGAAATCAGCCCCCAGGGCCGCCACGTTCACCGGCAGGTGGGGCAAGCTCTGGCAGGCATCCACCAGCAGCAGCGCCCCGGCGCCATGGGCCAGCTGGGCCACCTCGGCGATGGGGTTGAGGCACCCCAGGGTGTTGCTCACCTGCACCAGGCTCACCAGGCGGGTGCGCTCGCTGAGCTTGCTGCGCAGGTCGTTGAGGTCGAGCTCGCCGCTGTCGGTAACGCCGGCGTGGCGCAGCACGCAGCCGGTGCGTTGGGCCAGCAGCTGCCAGGGCACCAGGTTGCTGTGGTGCTCCATCACGCTGAGCAGCACCTCATCGCCGGGGCGCAGGTTGGCTTCGCCCCAACTGCGGGCCACCAGGTTGATGGCCTCGCTGGCGTTGCGGGTGAAGACGATTTCGTTGGGTGAGCTGGCGCCGATGAACGCCGCCGCCTTGGCGCGGGCCCCCTCAAAGCCCTCGGTGGCCCGGGCGCTGAGCTGGTGGGCGCCGCGGTGCACGTTGGCGTTGTCGTGGTCGTAGTAGTGCTGCAGGGCCTCCAGCACCTGGCGGGGCTTCTGGCTGGTGGCGGCGTGGTCGAGGTAGATCAGCGGTTGCCCGAGGCAGGCGGTCTGCGCCAGCAGGGGGAAATCGGGCCGGGTCTGGGCGGCCAGGTTGGCGGTCGTTGCCACGGGAGCGGGGATGGTGCTGGTCATGGCAGATCCAGCTGCAGCCGCTCCGGGGGGCAGCAGGCGCGGGCGGGGGCGGGCAACTGGCGCAGCACCTCCTCACAGAAGGCCCGCTTGAGCAGGCCGGCGGCCTGGTCGGCATCGATGCCGCGGCTCTGCAGGTAAAAGAGCTCCTCGGTCTGCAGGCTGCTCACGGTGGCGCCGTGGGCGCACTTCACATCGTCCGCCACGATTTCGAGCTCGGGCTTGGTGTCGATGCGGGCCCGGTCGGAGAGCAGCAGGTTGCGGCTGAGCTGGGCGGCGTTGGTGCGCTGCGCCGCCCGCGGCACCCGCACGGCGCCATTGAACACGCTGCGGCCCTGGCCGGCGGCCACCGCCTTGTGCAGTTGGTCGAGCTGCCCCTCCGGGCCGCCGAAGTGCACGTGGCTGTGGGTGTCGGCGATCTGGCGGCCATCCACCAGCTGCAAGCCCCGCAGGGTGCTGTGCGCCTGGCCATCCACCTGCGACAGCCGTGGCTCCAGCCGCGCCAGGCCCCAGCCGGCCGTCACGGTGGTGAGGGCCACGGCGCTCTCCGGCTCCTGCTCCACGGCGATCTGGCCCAGCAGCGCCGCCTGCGGCATGCCCAGGGCCACCAACCCGTGCTCCAGCCGTGCACTGCGGGCCAGGTGAGCCTCCAGCACCAGGCTGGTGAGGCCCGGCTGCTCCGCCAGCAGCAACTGGCTCAGTTCCAGCTCGGCCTTCTCCTCCAGCACCAGCAGCAGCCGCAGCGGCAGCAGGGCCGCCGGCTGGCTGCTCACCAGCTCCAGGCGCACCCGGGCGCGGCTGGCCACCCGCAGGGCCAACACGCGGCCGGCGGTGGCGTGGTTGAGCTCCACGGGCCAGTGGTGCTCGCAGCCAGTGGCGGCGAGGGTGTGCCCCAGGCCCTGGGCAAGTTCGGCGGCGTTCAGCGGTGTCAGCCCGGCGGGCAGGCTCAGGCCGGCCAGGGGATCGCTGACGCCATCAAGCTGCAGCCGCAGCACCTCGGGCTGCTCCGGCGGCAGGGCTGGCAACGGCTCCGCGGCGGTGGCTGGGGCCAGGGGCAGCTGGGCCAGCAGGGAGAGATCGGTG
>JBEBCX010000238.1:0-2839 GCA_041157425.1 Cyanobacteriota bacterium
CAACAGGCCGGTTTCGTAAATGCTCACGGCCCCAAGGAAGCCGAGCATCGCCCCCGGTGAACGGCTGGCGGCGGCCATGAATGCCGTCACCTCCAGCTCACCGATGGGGGTGGTGTCGTAGCCCGCCACCAGGTGCACCCAATCGTGGTGGGCCAGGGCCGCGTTGGCGGCACCCACCTCCCCCGGCAGGCGGAAGCCACGCTGTTGGTAGAAGTCCCACAGGCCGCGGCCGAGGCTGGCGGGCGGACACTGCTCCAGGGCGGCCCAGCGCTGCCGCTCCTCGGGATCGGGTTCCAGGGTGAGGGCGTAGGCGGGGGTGCCGTAGCGCGCCAGCAGCGCCTGAAAGTGGCGATCGCGTTGATCGTCGCCGTCGCCGATCCAGTTGAGCCGGTAGAAGTCGGCGGTGGCACGGGCCTGGGCGTGGCTGGTGAGATCGCGGGCCAGCAGCAGCACCCGGTCGTCCACCCCCAGGGCCATGGCCCAGCGCTCCACCGAAGCCTGCAGCCCCTTGGGGATCGGCCGGCACACCATCTCCAGCAGCACCATCAGCTCCACCAGCTCTCGGCGCTGCTCGGGATCGGGCAGGGCCTCGCACACCGGCCCGGGCTCCATCGGCGGCACCTGGGTGAGATCCACCGGAACCCCGAGCAGCTGCTCCACCAGCAGCTGCAGCAACTGGGGCTGCAGCGGCGAGCTCCAACCCTCCGGCAGGCGGCACGCGGCGGTGGCCGCAGCCACCAGCAACGGTGCCCGCTCAGGGCTGGTGTGGATCAGGAACACGCCGCCAGCTCAGCGCAGCAGGCCTCCAGGGCCGCAGCGGGATCCGGGGCGGCGGTGATCGGCCGGCCGATCACCAGCTGGCTGGCGCCGGCGGCCACCGCCTGGGCCGGGGTCATCACCCGCTGCTGGTCGCCCAGGGGGGCACCGGCGGGGCGAATGCCCGGCGTCACCAGATGGAAGGGCTCGGGGTGAATGGCCCGCAGCTGGGCCACCTCCAGCGGTGAGCACACGCAGCCACCGATGCCGGCCTGGGCCGCCAGCTGCGCCAGCCGCGGCACGTACTGCTGCACCGGTTCGGCGATCGCCAGCTCCTCGGCGAAGCGCCGTTGCTCCCAGCTGGTGAGCACCGTCACCGCCAGCAGCGTGGGTGCCGGCAACCCGGCACTGGCGGCCCCCTCCTGGGCCGCCGCCTGGGCCGCCTGCAGGGCCTGAGTGCCGGCGCAGGCGTGCACGGTGATCAGCTCCGCCCCCAGCCGCGCGGCGCTGCGGCAGGCACCGGCCATGGTGGCGGGGATGTCGTGGAACTTGAGATCCAAAAACACCCGCTGCCCCTGATCCCGCAGCCGCTCCAGCACCGGCGGCCCCGCCGCCACAAACAACTCCAGCCCCACCTTCACCCAGCGCAGCCGGGGCAGGGCAGCGGCGAAGGCCAGGGCCCGATCGGCATCCATGCCGTCGAGGGCCACGATCACGCGGTCCGCCGGATCAAGAACAGGGGTGGGGGAGGCGCCAACCATCAGCCCGCCACCAGCCGCCGGAAGGTTTTCTTGCCCAGCTGCAGCACCTTGCCCTCCAGGGCCGCCGCCGTGGCGAACTCCTGGTTGGGGTCGGCCAGGCGCTCGCCATCGAGCTTCACGCCGCCGCCCTGGATCTGGCGGCGGGCCTCACTGCTGCTGGCGCAGATGCCCACGGCACTGAGCAGATAGAAGGCCTTGGCGGGGAAGTTCACGGCCGCCAGGGACGCCTCCGGCACCTCCGCATCGGCGGCGCCTCGGCCGGCGGCACCGGCCACCAGGGTGGCCGCATCGGCCTGGGCCTGCCGCGCCGCCTCAGCGCCATGGCGCTGGCGGGTCACCTCCAGGGCCATGGCCTTCTGGCGCTCCCGCGGGTTGGCGGGCAGCTGCGACAGGTCGAGGCCGGTGAGCAGGGTGAGGTAGTCGTCCACCAGGGCGTCCGGCACCTTTTCCAGCTTCGAATACATCGAGAGCGGGTCCTCCGCCAGACCCACCGTGTTGCCCAGGCTCTTGCTCATCTTCTGCACGCCGTCGAGGCCCGGCAGGATCGGCAACAGCAAGCCAAACTGCGGCCGCATCCCGAAATGGCGCTGCAGGTCGCGGCCCATGGCCACGTTGAATTTCTGGTCGGTGCCGCCCAGCTCCAGATCCGCCTCCACGGCCACCGAGTCGTAGCCCTGCAGCAACGGGTAGAGAAACTCGTGCAGGGAGATGGGCGTGCCTGAGCCGTAGCGGTTGGCGAAATCCTCCTTGGCCAGCATCTGCCCCACGGTGGCGGTGCCCAGCAGCTCAATCACCCGGGGCAGATCCAGCCCCGCCAGCCAGGCGCTGTTGCGCCGCACCTCCAGCCGGCCGGGGGTCTCGAAATCGAGCAGCGCGCGGGCCGGGTCTTGCCCCTGCCCCAGTTGCTGCAGGTAGGTGGCGGCATTGGCATCCACCTCCGCTTCGCTGAGCTGCACGCGGGTGGCGCTTTTGCCGGTGGGATCGCCGATGCGGGCGGTGAAGTCGCCGATGATCAGCACGGCGGTGTGGCCCGCGTCCTGGAAGGCCCGCAGCTTGCGAAACAGGATGGAGTGCCCCAGGTGGATGTCCGATCCGGTGGGGTCGATGCCCAGCTTCACCCGCAGGGGTCGGGCCGTCGCCTGGGCCTCTGCCAGCCGCGCCGCCAGCTGGGCGTCCGGGTCGCCGGCGGCACCGGCGGGAAACAGATCGGCCACCCCGCGCGCCAGTGCCGGCGGCAATCCCCAGTCGCCCATGGCCATCGCTTCAGGATCGCCTCACGGCGCTGCAGTGTTGCGCTGGGATCGTAGGCAGCGGCAGGGGCA
>JBEBCX010000239.1:0-2835 GCA_041157425.1 Cyanobacteriota bacterium
GACCGACGGCAGCTGCTGGCCCAGCGCCGGCTGGCAGAGCCCCACGCTCACCGAAATGGCCATCACCTGGCGCGCCTGCGACCACGCCGCCCAGGCCCTGAAGCGGGGTGAGCTTTAGCTGACCAAACACCAGATTTGGTGTCAACCACCACATCCGGGCCCAGCCGTGGGCCGCACACTGTGCAGGCGACCTTTCACGGGTCGGGCAAGGGAGAAACACCAAGCGGGAGTTCAGCACTCCCGCTTTTTTGTGTGCAGGCAGCGGGGCGATTGGCGCCCGCCCCAACTCACTCGCCAGCCTTCAAAAACAGGCCGTTGAGGTAGTGCTGGGCCACGCAGCTGTCGCTGCAGCCGTTCTGGAACAGGAAGCCCGCCAGGGCGGAGGTGATCACGCGGTATTGGTCCCAATCCGGGCGGTTGCTCAGGAAGGTGCGCATGCCGTCGAACAGGGCCTCCGGCACCTCCGCCTCGAGGCTGATGCGCGGGGCCCCCTGGGGCACGGGAGCGGGCGCAGGATCGGACTGAGCAGCGAGCCCGGCTGCGAGCTCAGGTTCGGGCTCCGGATTGTTCTGCTGCTGGAGGCACCGCTGGAGGTGATCCCTGGCGTGGTCCTGATCCAGCGGCTGCTGGGTTTTCAGATCCAGGGCGTCGTGATCCAAGCGTGCTTCTCCGTCGCGATGGGGCCAGCAAACCCCAGCGGAGGAGCCAGCGTCAACGCGGCTTTAACAGCCCAAAATCATCCTGAAACTGCATGAGACTGACTGTCTCCCAGCGGATCTCAGCGAGGCTTTGTTGAGGCTTACCAGGCCAACTAGCAGCGGCGCGAGGCCTGTCAAGTTCAATCCGAACGGGAACGTCAAATCCCCAGAATCGCCGTGATGGGGACCCAGCACGCCCACCACCCTGTGGAAAACGCCAGCGCCAACTGTGGAAAACGGCGCAAACCTGGGGAATCGATTTTTCGATTAGCAGGGCTTATGTGAGCAGGTCTCGTGCGACCCGGGTGAGCCCGAGACAGATGAGCGGCAGAAATGCCTCAGTTGTCTTCGGATTTGTCGCGCGGTTTGTAAAGGGTGCGCGGCCCCAGCGGATGGTCGGCGTGGGGGTACGGCGCGTGGCTGTGGTCGTGGTTATGGGTGTGATCGTGGCTGTGGTCGTGGCTGTGGTCGTGGTTATGGCTGTGATCGTGGTCGTGGCTATGCCCGTGCTCGTGCGGGTGCCCATGGTCATGGCCGTGATGGTGGTGATGGCCCATCGGGATCGGAATGCCATCGGGCTGGCAGGCGCCGGTGCATTCGTGCTCGCACAGGGTGCAGGCCTCCACCAGGCCCTCCACGTGGTGGTGGTGGCTCTGCTGCGGCGCCCCCACCTCGGTTTCAAACCCCAGCACCTGGGCGCGGTATTTGCACAGGGAGCAGTTCATCTGCGTCTCACCGCGCACCACCTCCTGCACCCGCTCCAGGAAGGTGTCGATCACCAGGGGGTGGTCGCCCAGGTAGGAGGCCTCGAGAAACTCCACCTCCGGGTGGTCGGCCGCCACCAGCTGGGTGTGCTGGCGGATGCGGCTCACCAGCACCCCGGAAAACAGGAAATAGGGGAACACCACGATGCGCTTGAAGCCCAGCCGCACCACGTGGCGCAGCCCCGGCTCCACCAACGGGAAGGTGACCCCCGAATACACCGTTTCACCCCAGCCGAAGCCGAAGCCCTCCACCAGCATCCGCGTCACCTTCGACACGTTGGAGTTGGCATCCGGGTCGGAGGAGCCGCGGCCCACCACCACCAGCAGCGTGTCGCTGAGGGGCACCGCCGTGGAGGCCCCATCGAGGGCCGCCTGGATGCGGGCGCCGGCGGCCAGGATCATGCTGCGGTCAACCCCCAGCTCGCGGCCGTAATCAATGCGCAGCCCCGTTTCAGCGGCGTAGGTGTTGAGCACCGAGGGGATGTCGTTCTTGGCGTGGCCGGCGGCGAACAACATGCCGGGCACCGCCAGCACCCGCTTCACCCCCTGCTGCCGCAGGCTCTCGAGCCCATCGCGCAGGATCGGCCGCGCGAATTCCAGATAGCCGTATTCCACCGGCAGCTGCGGCAGGCGGCGGCGCAGCCCCTCCGCCAGCTGGGCGAATTCCCCCACCGCCTGGCGGTTGCGGCTGCCGTGGCCGCAGATCAACACCCCCACCGGTCCGCCCTCCACACCCTCCAGGGCGTTGGCGGGGCCGCTGGCGAGGCTGGGATCGGGCTGCTCAAGGAGCGACATGGGACGGTGCGCCTGGATCGACCCTAGGTGCAGCCCTTTCGGAGCTGGGAATTAGGGTGCGCACCATCCATCTGGCGATTGCAGCGTGCAGACCAGCGAGAACAACCGCGCCGGCGAACTCAAGGATCTGGGCTGGAGTCCTGAAGACGTTCGCAAATACGAAGAGCTCTGGGAATACCGCCAGCGCTGGGGCGCCATCAACCTGGAGCGGGAAGACCGGCTGTTCCTGCGCAAGGCGGAAGCGGCCCTGCCCAAGCTCTCCAGCGGCAAGGGCTCCGAGAAGAAGCGCCTGCAGGACAAATCCCACTACCGCTGGCTGAGCCTCTACCTCGAAGCCATGCAGGCCAGCCCGGTGGAAACGGGCCTCAAGGCCGGCGAGCGGGGCGCCTGGCCGGTGCTGCTGGAGCAGGAGCTGCGGGCGCTGGACCACTACGAACCGGTGCTCGGCCTGCCCGACACCCTCAAGGCCAAGGAGCTGCTGCCGATCCGCGAGCAGCTGATCCAGCAGGCGGCCGCCGGCGCCACGGTGCTGCAGTTTGATTTCGTGGAGCCCCTGGAGGCGCTCAAGCGCAAGGAAA
>JBEBCX010000240.1:0-2806 GCA_041157425.1 Cyanobacteriota bacterium
ACCCTGGAGCAGGCGCGGCTGCTCTACACCGAGGCCCCCCGCCGGGGCCCTGCGCCCCGCGACCCGTAGGGTGAGGGGATCTGCGGGGCCCCTGCCATTTCGCCGTCAACCCTGTCCGCGGATGCGGCGCTGAGCAGCTCCCCCTTTGCGGCCCTCGGGCTGGGTCGGCCGATCGTGCAGGCGGTGCTCGACAAGGGCTACACCACCCCTTCGCCGATCCAGCAGCAGTGCATCCCGGCGGTGCTGGCGGGCCGTGATGTGATGGCGGCCGCCCAGACCGGCACCGGCAAAACCGCCGGCTTCACCCTGCCGATGCTGGAGCGGTTGCGCCACGGCCCCCATGCCCGCAACAACATCGTGCGGGCCCTGGTGCTCACCCCCACCCGCGAGCTGGCGGCCCAGGTGGGTGAAAACGTGGCGGCCTATTCGCGCCACCTCGACCTGCGCTCCGATGTGGTGTTCGGGGGCGTGAAGATCAATCCCCAGATGATGCGGCTGCGGCGCGGCGCCGACGTGCTGGTGGCCACCCCCGGCCGCCTGATGGATCTCGCCCAGCAGAACGCCGTGAAGCTGGATCGGGTGGAGATCCTGGTGCTCGATGAAGCCGACCGCATGCTCGACATGGGCTTCATCCGCGACATCCAGAAAATCCTGGCGCTGCTGCCGGCCCGTCGCCAGAACCTGCTGTTCTCCGCCACCTTTGAGGCCTCGATCAAGAAGCTGGCCACGGGGCTGCTGCACAACCCCGTGCAGCTGCAGGCCACCCCGGAGAACCGCACCGCCACCACGGTGGAGCACGTGCTGCACCCCTGCGACATGGCGCGCAAGCCCGAGCTGCTCTGCCACCTGATCCGCAGCAACGATTGGCAGCAGGTGCTCGTGTTTTCCCGCACCAAGCACGGCGCCAACCGCATCGCCGAGCGCCTCAGCCAGGAGGGCATGGCCGCCGCCGCCATCCACGGCAACAAGAGCCAGGGTGCCCGCACCCGCGCCCTGTCCGGCTTCAAGGCCGGGGAGGTGCGTGTGCTGGTGGCCACCGACATCGCCGCCCGCGGCATCGACATCCACCAACTGCCCCATGTGGTGAACCTCGACCTGCCCAACCAGGCGGAGGATTACGTGCACCGCATCGGCCGCACCGGCCGCGCCGGCCACAACGGCCATGCGGTGTCGCTGGTGGCGGCGGAGGAGCATGAACTGCTGCGGGCGATCGAACGGCTGATCGGCAACCCCCTGCCGCGCCAGGAGATCCCCGGCTTCGAACCCACCGTGCTTTCCGCCCCGCCGCTCGACCTCAGCGGCGGCCGTGGCCGCGGTGGCCGCTCCGGCGGTGGTGGTGGGGGCGGACGCATGGCCCAGCGGGGCACCCCGCGCCGCGCCGATAGCGCTCCCCGCCGTGCCGGGGCCCCGTCTCCGCGTCCGCGCAGCGGCCGTTAACCGAGCCGATCCCCCGCGTTGGCCTGCAGCTGTTGCAGCAGCTGGCCGCCGCTGGCCGCCCCCTTGCCCTCCAGCTGGGCGCTGCGCACCAGCAACGGGCAGCCCCCCGTGGCCACCACCAGCCCCAGCTCCGGCAGCAGCTGCAACACCGTGCCCGGAGCGGCGGCGGGCGTTGCCTCGGCGGGGCGCACCAGGGCGGCGGCTTCGGGGCTGAGCTGCGGGGCCAGCCGTTGCACCAACGGTTCGGTGGCCAGCAGTTTGAGCCGCTTGCCGTTCCAGCCGGTGGTGGCGCCGGGGTAGAGCCCCATCACCCGGCGGTGAATCGCCAGGGCCGATTGGCTCCAATCGATCTGGAAATCAGCCTTCTGCAGCAGCCGTGCCGTGGTGAGCCCTTCGGTGCCCTGGGGGCGAACCCCCAGCCGGGCCAGGCGCTCCGCCTCCGGTCCGGGGCCGGCCGCCTCGATGCGGGGCATCGCCTCCACCAGCAGCTCCGCGGTGAGCTGGGCCAGCCGCCCCCCGAGCTGCTGGGCGTTCTCCAGCAGGCCGATCGGGATCGCCCGCTCCAGCAGCACCGGCCCGGTGTCGAGGCCCGGCTCCATGGCCATCACGCCCACGCCGGTTTGCGCATCGCCCTCCAGCAGGCACCACTGGATCGGGCCGGCCCCGCGCCAGCGGGGCAGCAGTGAGCCATGGCCGTTCCAGCATCCGTAGGGGGGCTGATCCAACACCTCCTGCGGCAGGATCTGCCCGAATGCCACCACCACGGAGGCGTCCGCCCCCAGGTCGGCGAGCTGCCGTTGGCAATCCGTGTCGCGGCGGATGCGCTCCGGGCAGAACACCGGGATGCCCAGCTCCAGGGCCCGCGCCTTCACCGGCGACGGCATCAGGGTGTTGCCCCGGCCCCGGCGCCGGTCCGGCTGGCTCACCACCCCCACCAGTTGGTGCCCCGCCGCCACCAGCGCATCCAGGCTGGGCACGGCGTAGGCCGGGGTTCCCCAGAACAGGAGCTTCATCGGCGGGTCAGGCTTCGCCGGTGATCGAGAGCCCCTCCACCCACACCATGGGGCAGAGCCCATCGGGGGTGACCTTGGCCTCGCCCTCAAAGCCCACGATCGACTGCAACACCTGGCGGATGTCGCCGGCCACGGTGGCCGCCTCGATCGAGCGCGCTTCACCGCCCCGCACCAGCCAGCCGTCGAACGGCAGGGAGAACGATCCCTGGCTGGCCTTCACGCCGGCGTGCAGGGCGGAGAGGGAATCGATCCAGACGATCGGCTCCGGGGCGTTGAAGCGATTCAGTCCCGCCTGGCCGCCGTCCGTGCCGGCCGCCGGGCCGATCTCGAACCAGTCGGGACCCACCGACACCTTG
>JBEBCX010000241.1:0-2789 GCA_041157425.1 Cyanobacteriota bacterium
CACATAGAGGCGGTTGTCGGTGCTGGTGACCCACTCGCAGAACTGGTTCCACGCAGAAGCGCCTTGGCGCTGCTGGATGGTGGTGGTCATGAGTACGGGATGGGGAATGCCCTGCAGCCGGAAGGCTTGGGGCGGGTACGTAGGGCCGGGTTACCGGCGTCCTGCAAATGTAACGGATGTTTGCGCGCTGTGTAAACCCCTGTTGCGGATGTCCCATTCAGGCGCCGCCAAGCCATGAAAAAACCCCCGCCGCAGCGGGGGTTTGAAGCGATGGGGCAGGGCCCTCAGGCCCCGAACCCGTAGGGCATCAACCGATGGCCGGGGCCGTGAGGGCCACGGGGGTCATCGAGCTGGTGGCCAGATCGAGGGGGAAGTTGTGGGCGTTGCGCTCGTGCATCACTTCCATGCCCAGGTTGGCGCGGTTGAGCACGTCAGCCCAGGTGGGCAGCACCCGACCCTGGGCATCCAGGATCGACTGGTTGAAGTTGAAGCCGTTCAGGTTGAACGCCATGGTGCAGATGCCCATGGAGGTGAACCAGATGCCCACCACCGGCCAGGCACCCAGGAAGAAGTGCAGGCTGCGGCTGTTGTTGAACGAGGCGTACTGGAAGATCAGGCGACCGAAGTAACCGTGGGCAGCCACGATGTTGTAGGTCTCCTCCTCCTGGCCGAACTTGTAGCCGTAGTTCTGGCTTTCGGTTTCGGTGGTTTCACGCACCAGGGAGCTGGTCACCAGCGAACCGTGCATGGCGGAGAACAGGCTGCCGCCGAACACGCCGGCCACACCGAGCATGTGGAAGGGGTGCATCAGGATGTTGTGCTCGGCCTGGAACACCAACATGAAGTTGAAGGTGCCGCTAATGCCGAGGGGCATGCCGTCCGAGAACGAACCCTGACCGAAGGGATAGATCAGGAACACGGCAAAGGCCGCCGACAGCGGAGCGCTGTAGGCCACACAGATCCAGGGGCGCATGCCCAGGCGGTAGCTCAGTTCCCACTGGCGACCCATGTAGGCGGAGATGCCGATCAGGAAGTGGAAGACCACCAGCTGATAGGGGCCGCCGTTGTAGAGCCACTCATCGAGGCTGGCCGCTTCCCAGATGGGATAGAAGTGCAGACCGATGGCGTTGCTGCTGGGGATGAGAGCGCCAGAAATGATGTTGTTGCCGAGCAGGAGCGAACCGGCAACGGGCTCACGGATGCCGTCGATGTCGACGGGGGGAGCGGCGATGAACGCCACGATGAAGCAGATGGTGGCTGCCAGCAGGCAGGGGATCATCAGCACACCGAACCAACCCACATAAATGCGGTTGTCGGTGCTGGTGACCCATTCACAGAACTGTGACCAGGTGCTGGCACGGCCCCTGCGGAGAGCAGTGGTCATGGAAGAACTCGGTGAAGAACTCGGTAGGAATGAAGTGGCTTCAGGAGAAACCAAAACAGTGCGGGTGCCACAGCTGTGGCCTGCCCACGCTACGGAGGGCCCGGCGGCATTCCCGGAAGCGTTTCTTAAGTTCAGCCAACCACAATCATCTTCATGAAGGTGTTCATGAAGCGTTCATGAAGTTGCTTGAAGCGACGGCCCAGTGCCGCCCCCTTGCTGCTGCAACCACTGGCGTCCCTGCTGCAGAAATGCCCCCCAATTGAGCTTTTCCGCCTCGGCCGCCTGGGCCACCAGCAGCGGTGCCTGGCGCTGCAGCAAGGCCTGCAGTTCCGCCTCGGGAACCCCGGCCGCCAGGGCCAGGTAATCGGCCATCGCCCGCCCCACCACGCGGGTGAGGTAGGCGGCGCTCAGGGCCTGCAGCGCACCGCCCACCAACCAGGTGGCGCCGTGCAGCTTCACCAGCGCCGCCAGGCTCTGGCTGCTCCACTCCACCACCCCCAGGGTGAGGGCGGCCCTGGCCAGTTCCGCCGCCGCCGCCTGCAACTGATCGAGGCCCCAGGGGCACTCCCACAGCCGCGCCATCTCCTGCAGCATCAGGCCATTGGCCGCCGCCAACACCACCAGATCCAGGCTGGGCAGCGGCGCCACCACCACGCCGGCGGCCACGGTCCACTGGGTGCGCTGCAGCAGCCGCTGCCAGTGCTGGCGCCGCAGGGCCTCCAGCTCCCCCTGCCACTGGGCGTGCAACGCCTCGAGGCAACGGCGTTGGCTGCGGGCCCCCTGCTCCACCGCCACCGTGCTCCACCACCCGTTGAGCGGCTCGAGCTCCTCGGCCAGGCCAGCGGGGGCAGACGGGGTCCAGGGCCAGCACTGCTCCGCCAGGGCGGCGGGCAGCTGTTGGCGCAGCTGCTGCAGCCACGGTTGCCAATCGCCGCTGGGGCGATCCACCAGCAGGCCCACCGGCTGCCCCGCCGGCAGGGCCTCCAGCCAGCGCAGGTCGGCCGCCTTCAGGGGCAGCTGCAGCCGGTAGAGCACCAGATCGCAGTGGCGGAAGCGTTCGGGCCACTGCCAGGCCGCCGGCGCCTGCGGCAGCGGATGGCTGCGGATCACCTGCAGCGGCAGGGGCGAGCGCACCGCCTCCAGCAGGGCAGCCTGATCCCCGTCACCCCAGGGGGTGCAGCCCACCAGGGCCCAGTGCAACTGGTCATCGTTGCCGCGCGGGCGCAGCTGCTGCAACTGCTGGTGCCGGCGGGCCAGGGCGCCCGGGCCCTCGCCGCCGGCAGCGGGCTGCAGCCGCTCAAAGCTGGCGAGCACCGCCTCGCAACGGTCCACCCAGCCGGCCACGCTGGTGGGCAACTGGGGCGGGCGCGGCCGCAGCCGCGAACTCAGCAGCCAAAGCCCCCCC
>JBEBCX010000242.1:0-2777 GCA_041157425.1 Cyanobacteriota bacterium
CCACCGGCCGCGTGGAAGTGCTGGCCAGCGCCATCACGGTGCTGAACAGCGTGAAGGGCAACCTGCCCTTCGCCGTGTCGGTGCACGACGAGGAGAACACCCGCGAGGAGCTGCGGCTGCGCCACCGCTACCTCGACCTGCGCCGCGAGCGCATGAACAGCAACCTGCGGCTGCGGGCGCAGACCATCCAGGCCGCCCGCCGCTTCCTGGAAGACCAGGGCTTCATCGAGGTGGAGACGCCGGTGCTCACCCGCTCCACCCCCGAAGGTGCCCGCGACTATCTGGTGCCCTCCCGGGTGTGCGGCGGCGAATGGTTCGCCCTGCCCCAGTCGCCCCAGCTGTTCAAGCAGCTGCTGATGGTGGGCGGCATCGAGCGCTACTACCAGGTGGCCCGCTGCTTCCGCGACGAAGATCTGCGCGCCGACCGCCAGCCGGAATTCACCCAGCTGGACATGGAAATGAGCTTCATGGACCAGGAGCAGATCCTGGAGCTCAACGAATCCCTGATCGCCTCGATCTGGCAAACCGTGAAGGGGGTGGAGCTGCCGCGCCCCTTCCCGCGCCTCACCTGGCATGAAGCGATGGAGCGCTACGGCACCGACCGCCCCGACACCCGCTACGGCATGGAGCTGGTGAACGTGAGCGACCTGGTGGCCGACATGGGCTTCAAGGTGTTCAGCGGCGCCGTGGCCGCCGGCGGCTCGGTGAAGGTGCTGCCAGTGCCCGGCGGCAACGAGGCCCTCAGCAACGTGCGCATCAAGCCCGGTGGCGATGTGTTCAGCGAGGCCCAGAAGGCTGGGGCCGGCGGCCTGGCCTTCATCCGCGTGCGCGAGAACGGCGAGATCGACACGATCGGCGCCATCAAGGACAACCTCTCCGAGGAGAAGAAGGCCGAGCTGCTGCTGCGCACCGGCGCCGAGCCCGGAACGCTGTTGCTGTTCGGGGCCGGCGACACCGCGACCGTGAACAAGGCCCTCGATCGGGTGCGCCAGTTCCTGGCCCGCGAGCTGGGCCTGGTGAAGCCCGACCGCGAGAACGACACCTGGAATTTCCTCTGGGTGGTGGATTTCCCGATGTTCGAGTTCAACTCAGGCGAGAACCGCTATGAGGCGCTGCACCACCCCTTCTGCGCCCCCAACAGCGCCGATCTGGGCGACGACCCAGCCGCCTGGGCCGACACCCTGCCCGAGGCCCGCGCCCAGGCCTACGACCTGGTGCTCAATGGCCTTGAGCTGGGCGGTGGCTCGCTGCGCATCCACGATTCAGCCCTGCAACGCCAGGTGCTGCAGACCATCGGCCTGCCGCTGGACGAAGCCAACCAGCAGTTCGGCTTCCTGATGGAAGCGCTCGACATGGGCGCCCCGCCGCACGGCGGCCTGGCCTTCGGCCTCGACCGGATGGTGATGCTGCTGGCCGGCGAGGAGTCGATCCGCGACACGATCGCCTTCCCCAAGACCCAGCAGGCCCGCTGCCTGATGACCGGCGCCCCCGGTGGCGTGGCCGCCAAGCAGCTCGACGAGCTGCACGTGGCCAGCACCTGGGTGGAAGAGGAAGGCTGAGCTGCAGATCAGCGACGTCACACCTGGTTCAGGCCGTGGCGGTGGCGTCGCTGATCTGGAGCTGGTGCAGCTGCAGGTTCGACAGACCGAGGAAATCAATGGTGTTGCCGCCCCAGCTGAGCTGACTGAATGTGGCGGAGGCGGTTGTGATCGTGGTCAGGGTCGGTGCATCAATCGCCTGCCCTGACGACGCCCAGAGTTGCAGGCGGTCGCGGCCGGGCTCAAAGGCGCTCACCACATCCCGAGCGGCGACGCCGGCCCGGTACTGCAGGATGTCGACACCAGCGCCCAGCTCCAGCCGGTTGCTGCCCTTGCCGCCATAGATCACGGTGTCACCGCCACCGCTGCGCACCGTGTCATCCGCCTCGGAACCCCAGACGATTGAACGGCCGCGACCAGCGGTGTACACCGTCACCGCGCCTGTGATGTAGTCGGTGCTGGTGAGATCAACGATCGACGTGCCGCCGGCACTGCCCATGCGGATCGTGTCCACCTCCAGCAACCGTTGCGCGGAGGCGCGCTGATCACTGTCCGAGGAGCGCACAACGTCGGCATGAAAGGCCGAATGGGCGTCGTGCAGGAACAGGGCTGAGTCCTTCTCGGGCTCGAGCTCGATCGTCGTGGTGGCAGCGGCGATGGCATGAGCCACAAAGGCATACCGGGCCAACCCCTTCAGGCTGATGCGCTCGCCGGTGCCGGGGACTCCGGCATGGCCCACGTTGCGGGCGACATAACGCTCCCCCCACACCTCCGTCGAGCGAGCTTGCAAGGTCAGGCCAACGCCCACCTTCGCCTCGATCAGATCCGGTGAGCCGGTGCTGGTGACCAGATTGAACACGGCGGCAGCATCCGTGAGCTGCACCCTGTGGCCCTGTGGCCCTGTTTGCAGGTTGTAACTGGCTCGCCCCTGCATCCCCGACACCGCCACCCGCTGCACCACGCTGCGCTCCGGGAGGCCGGCCAGGGCAGCACTGCTGACGCGAACCTCAAACTGATCCGAGCCGCTGTAAGCGGCGCCCGGCTGGTAAAGAAACCCACCCGTACTCGCATCCAGGCTCACCGTGCCAAACGATGGCTGGCTGTGCAGGGTGTACTGCAGCTGCGTGGGGGCAGCACGGAAACCCGCCTGTTCGATCACCACCACCGGCTCGGTGATGTCCTCAAACAGCGCACCGCTGTTCTGTGCTCCCCAGCCGGCATCATTACCGCCATTGGCTG
>JBEBCX010000243.1:0-2755 GCA_041157425.1 Cyanobacteriota bacterium
GGGTTGGCGCTGGGGCCGCTCATGGCCACCGCCACGGAAACCCCCTGTCCCCGCAGGCTTTCCGCGCAGCGGCGAGCCTGGCGCAGGGCCGCCTGGCTGGCGGCCCGGTGAATCAACCAGACGGACGCGAGCCGCATGGGGACAGGAAACTGTCCCCAGCCTGCCTACCAACGCAGCAGGTTGAAACGCTCCATGTCCACCGTTTCACGGTTCCGATACAGGGAGAGCAGGATCGCCAGGCCCACCGCCGCCTCGGCGGCCGCCACGGTGATCACGAAAATGGCGAACACCTGGCCGCGGATCAGCTGGCCATCGATGTAGTTGGAGAAGGCCATCAGGTTGATGTTCACGGCGTTGAGCATCAGCTCGATGCTCATCAGCACCCGCACCGCATTGCGGCTGTTGATCAACCCCCAAACGCCCGTGCAAAACAGAATCGCGGCCAGGGCCAGGTAGGCCTGAAGGGGCACGGTGGTGGGCAGCTCAAGGGTCATGGGTTGGTCTTCTCCAGCAGCAGGGGGGTGCGGGACTTTTCAATCAGGCCCTGGTCGGCGGGCTCACCGGTGGCGATGTCGGCGCTGAACACATCGCGGCGGGCCAGCACGATGGCACCGATCATCGCCATCAACAGCAGCACCGACGCCAGCTCAAACGGCAACAGGTAGTCGCTGAACAGGTGCTCCCCGATGCGGATGGTGGCCTCATCGCCCACGGGGGTGGGGCCCGGGGTGGCCCAGGGGGTGGTGAAGGCCACCCGCAGCAGCAGGGTGAACAACCCGGCGCACACGGCTCCGGAGAGCACACGCCGCAGGGCCAGGCCGGGGATCGCCGCCAGATTTTCCTGCTTGTTCACGAGCATGATCGCGAACAGGATCAGCACATTCACGGCACCCACGTAGACGAGGATCTGGGCCGCCGCGACGAAGCTGGCGTTGAGCAGCAGGTAGAGGCCCGCCACCGACAGGAACACGCCCCCCAGCAGGAAGGCGGAGTAGACGATGTTGGGTAGCAGCACCACACCCAGGGCGCCGATGGCCACGGCGGCCGAGAGGGCCACGAAACAGATCAGCTGGGTGGAGGAGGCGATCGTCATCAGGGGGTCTCCTCACCGGTGGCGGCTTGGGATTTTGGCAGGGTTTCCAGCACCTGGGCCGGCAGCTGACCGGCGCGGGGGCGGTTGGGGTCAACGCCGTGGGGGTCCATCTCCCCCTTGGGCAGGTAGGCGAGCTCCCGCAGGGGCAGCACCGCCGGATCGCTGGTGACGCTGGTGGGGAGACGGCCGAGGGCCACGTTGTCGTAGTTGAGGCTGTGGCGATCAAAGGCCGCCAGCTCGTATTCCTCCGTCATCGAGAGGCAGTTGGTGGGGCAGTACTCCACGCAGTTGCCGCAGAAGATGCACACCCCGAAATCGATGGAGTAGTTGCGCAGCTCCTTTTTCTTGGTGGCCTTGTTCATCACCCAATCCACCACCGGCAGGTTGATCGGGCAGACCCGCACACACACCTCACAGGCGATGCACTTGTCGAACTCGTAGTGGATGCGGCCCCGGTAACGCTCCGAAGGGATGAGCTTTTCGTAGGGGTACTGCACCGTGATCGGCCGGCGGCGCAGGTGATCGAAGGTGACCGACAGGCCCTGGGCGAGGTAATTGGCGGCACCCACCGCATCGCGGGTGTAATCGCCGACTTGTTTGAGGAACCCGAACATGGTGGGGAAGGCGATGGGTGGCGGTCAGCCGCCGAAGACAGCGGGGAAGGCGAGCTTGAGGCCGGCGGTCACCAGCAGGTTCACCAGGGCCACCGGAAGCAGAAACTTCCAGCCCAGGTCGAGCAGCTGGTCGATGCGCACCCGGGGCACGGTCCAGCGCAGCAGGATCGCGAAAAACACCAGCAGGTAGGCCTTGAGCACGGTCATCACGATGCCGGTGGCGGCCGTGATCACCTGCACCAGCGGCGCATCCACCGACTGGCCGGTGAGGCCGACGATCCACTCCACCGGCAGCGGAAAGCCCCAGCCACCCAGGTAGAGCACCGACACCAGCAGGGCCGAGAGCACCAGGTTGATGTAGCTGCCCAGGTAGAAGAGGGCGAACTTCATGCCGGCGTACTCGGTCTGGTAGCCCGCCACCAGCTCCTCTTCCGCCTCCGGCAGGTCGAAGGGCAGGCGCTCGCATTCCGCCAGGGCGCAGATCCAGAAGATCACGAAGCCCACCGGCTGGCGCCAGATGTTCCAGCTGAGGATGCCGGCGCCGGTTTGCTGGTCGACGATGTCGACGGTGCTGAGCGAGTTGCTCATCATCACCACCGCCAGCACCGCCAGGGCCAGGGGGATCTCGTAGGAGATCGACTGGGCCGCAGCCCGCAGGCCGCCGAGCAGCGAGTACTTGTTGTTGGAGGCGTAGCCCGCCATCAGCAGGCCGATGGGCTGGATGCTGCTGAGGGAGATCCACAGGAAGATCCCCACGCCCACATTGCTGATCAGCAGGTGCTGGCCGAAGGGCACCACCAGCCAGCTGAGGATCACCGGCACGAGCACCAGCACCGGGCCGAGGGTGAACAGCAGGCCGTCGGCCCGGGCGGGGATGATGTCCTCCTTGAACAGCAGCTTGAGGCCATCGGCCATGGGCTGCAGGATGCCGAGGGCACCGGCGTATTCAGGGCCGATGCGCTGCTGCACGGCGGCGGAGATCTTGCGCTCCAGCCACACGTTCACCAGCACACCCACCACGGCCGCCACCAGCACCAGCAGCATCGGC
>JBEBCX010000244.1:0-2745 GCA_041157425.1 Cyanobacteriota bacterium
GATGTCGAGGATCGTCTTGCGGCCGGAGAGGTCGGGGCGATCCACCAGCACCTGGCGGTCGAAGCGGCCCGGGCGCAGCAGGGCGGCATCGAGGGTTTCGGGTTGGTTGGTGGCCGCCAGCACGATCACCGGCTTGTCCTTGGCGGCGAAGCCATCCATTTCGGTGAGCAGCTGGTTGAGGGTCTGCTCCCGCTCGTCGTTGCCGCCCACCACGCCCATCGAGCCGGCGCGGCTCTTGCCGATGGCGTCGAGTTCGTCGATGAAAATGATGCAGGGCGCTTTTTTCTTGGCCTCTTCAAACAGGTCGCGCACGCGGGCCGCGCCGGCGCCCACGAACAGCTCCACAAATTCCGAGCCGCTGATGATGAAGAAGGGCACGCCCGCTTCACCGGCCACCGCCTTGGAGAGCAGGGTTTTGCCGGTGCCCGGGGGGCCCACCAGCAGCACCCCCTTGGGGATGCGGGCGCCGATGGCGGTGTAGCGCTCCGGCGTTTTCAGGAAGTCGACGATCTCGGTGAGTTCCTGCTTGGCCTCATCCACGCCGGCCACATCGGCGAAGGTGACCCGCGATTCCTCATCGGGCACGTACACCTTGGCCTTGCTCTTGGTGAAGCTCAGCGCCCCTTGGGCGCCGCCCATGGAGCGGCGGGCGAAGAACTGCAGCACCAGGATGAAGATCAGCGGCGGCACGATCCAGCTCAGGGCCGTGGTGATGAAGCTGGGCTTCTGGGGCGGTGCGGCGGCGAATTCCACGCCGTGCTCCTCGAGCCGCTTCGGCAGATCCATGTCGAAGATCGGCGTGGTGGCCAGCACCGTGGGGGCCCCCTCCGCCGGCGGATCCTTGAGCTCGTAGCGGATCTGCTCCTGGGTGATGTAGGCGCGGCGCACGTTGCCGTCGTCCACCTGGCTCACAAACAGCGAGTAGGGCACCCGCGGCACCTGCTGCATGCCCTGGTTGGGCAGGAAGCTGCTGAACAGCAGCAGCACCCCGAAGCCGATCAGCACCAGATTGACGATCCCAAAACGCCGGTTTGGGGGCGTTTCGTCCTTGCGGATGGCCATGCGCTGCGGGGCGTGTTGGCCCCAAACTAAGGGCCTCGCCTGGCCAGGGTGGTGGGTGAGAACCGTACGGCCGCCTGTCAGCCCATGTGTGGCCGCTACTGCCTCACCGCTCCGCTGGAGCGCTTGCCGCAGCCCCTGGCGGCGGTGCTGCCCGATGGCCTGGCGCACCACTACGCCCCGCGGGATCTGATTCGCCCGGGGGAGCCGGTGCTGGCCCTGCGCCAGGAGCACGGCCGGCTGGAGGGGGCGCTGCTGCTGTGGGGCCTGCTGCCCGATTGGGCCAAGGACCCCCTGGGGGCGCCCAGGCCCTTCAACGCCCGCGCCGAAACGGTGGCGGAGAAGGCCAGCTTCCGCGGCGCCTGGCGCCACCGCCGCTGCCTGCTGCCCGCCGATGCCTTCCTGGAGAAGGGCCGCCGCATTGAGCGTTGCGATGGGGCGCCCTTCTGGCTGGCGGGGCTCTGGGAGCGCTGGATCGGCCCCGATGGCAGCGAGGTGGAGAGCTGCTGCGTGCTCACCACCGCCCCCAATGCCCTGGTGGCCCCCCTGCACGACCGCATGCCCGTGATCGTGCCGGCCGGCCTTGAGCAGGCCTGGCTGGAGCCCAAGGATGGGCCGGGCCTGCGGGCCCTGGAGCCGCTGCTGCACGGGTGGGACCCCGCGGGCTGGCGGGTGAATAGGCCCTCTTCAGCGGCTCCAGCGGACGGGAGCCGGCAGTTGTCGTTGTTGGATGGATGGCGACACTGAGGCGGTGCCTGGGGCCCTGATGGCGATCAGCGAGGCCAGCCTGCGCCGCCGTCACCGCGGCTACGGGGCGCTGCTCAGCATCTGTCTGGCGCTGGTGGGCTGCCTGATGCTCCCTGCCGGTTTGCGCCAGTTATCGGCCCTGGGCTATGTGGTTCTGCCCCTGGTGTTGATCCGCACCCTGGGCCGTCATGGCCGTGCCGGTCGCTGGGAGGTGCTGCGCACGCGTCTCTATCGGTTGCTGGCCCTGGCCACCCTCGCCAGTGCCCTGGTTTGGTATTTCACGCCCCTGCTGCAGTGGGTCACAGGCCTGCCCCTGCTCTTTCTGATGGGGGCGCTGGTGGTGTGGAGCTGCCAGCGGTTGATGCTGCAGCTGGCCCAGGAGCCCCTGGTGAACAAGCAGGTGCTGATGGGGGCCCTGGCTGGGTATTTGCTGCTGGGTCTGGCGGCCGGGTTGCTGTTTAGCGCCATGCAAACCGTCGACCCCCGCAGCTTTGCCGGTGGGGGGCTGAGCAAGGTGCTGCTGCCGCAGACGCCTGTTTGGCAGATCGATTTCGTGGCGCTCAACTACTTCGCCTTCGTCACCCTCACCACCACGGGCTATGGCGATATCCATCCCGGCACCCCGCAGACCCAGATGCTCTGCGCCCTCGTCGCCATTGCTGGCACCACCTATCAGGTGGTGGTGATGGGCCTGCTGATTGGGCGGTTCACCGCCCAGGACGTGGAGCAGGTCATCGAGGAGGAGAACAAAGGCCATCGGCATTGAGCTGCCAGACCAGGTCTGTGCCGAGCTGCTGCAGCCCCTCGAGGCTCCAGGTGTCGGCTTGGTTCACATCCACCAGCCCCAGCTCCCCCAGGGGGGTGCGGGCCGCGTCGCCCCCCAGCAGCTTCGGGGCCACCACCGCGGCAATCCGCTGCACACAGCCCTGCCGCAGGGCC
>JBEBCX010000245.1:0-2693 GCA_041157425.1 Cyanobacteriota bacterium
CTGGCACGCCGGTGCGGGCCGGCCATTTCGCCCAGCGCAACCGGCTGCAGGTGGCCCTGGCCCAGGCGGTGGTGCTGGTGGAATGCCCCCAGCGCAGCGGCGCCCTGCAATCGGCTCAGTTGGCGTGGGATGCGGGGCTGCCCCTGTGGGTGGTGCCCGGCGACGCCTCCCGGGTGAGCAGCGGTGGCAGCAACCGCTGGCTGGCCCAAGGGGCCTCCGTGTTGCTGGATCCGGCCCAACTGATCGACAGCATCGGGCCCGGCCCCTTGGCCAAGCGCCACGGGATGGGCACCCATGGTGCCGGCAGCCAGCCAGCCACTGGCCTGGTGCAGCGGGAGGCGGCCCTGCTGGCGGCCCTGGGGGCCGGCGCCTGCCTGGATCACCTCTGTGAACGGCTGCGCCAACCGCCAGCCCAGCTGAGTGAGCGGCTGCTGCGCCTCGAGCTGGCGGGGCTGGTGCGGGGGGAGCCGGGCCTGTGGTGGCGGCCCAGCAACCCAGGGCTCTGACTACGCTGAGGCCATGGCGGCTCCGGCCCACAGCACAGGCACCCGGGCGGGCCGGCACGCCATCCGCGGCGACGATCTGCTGCAGTGGCGCCGCCAACAGCTGAATCAAGGCGGCCAAGCCGCAGGCCTTGATTGGCTGCTGGATCTCGAGGGTGGCGTGGGCTGGCAGCAGCTGCAGCAACTGCGGCTCCACCCGGAGACCCTGCTGCAGCTGCAGGTGCCGCTGGAGCGGCTCGAAGCCCTCTGGCAGCGCCATTGCAACGGCCAAGAGCCCCTGCAATACCTGGTGGGGCAATGCCCCTGGCGCGACCTCACCCTGCAGGTGGCCCCGGGCGTGCTGATCCCACGCCAGGAAACCGAGCTGCTCGTGGATCTGGCCCTGGCCATCTGGGCAGGGGCCGGCAGCCCTGATGGCCCACGCCGCTGGGCCGACCTGGGCACCGGCTCCGGCTGCCTGGCCTTGGCCCTGGCCCTGGCCTGGCCCCAAAGCCAGGGCCATGCCATCGACCGCTCCACGGAGGCGCTGCGCCAGGCCGCCGCAAACCTCAACAGCCAGGGCCTCGAGCACCGCGTGCAGCTGCTGGAGGGGGAGTGGTGGATGCCGCTGCAGCCGCACTGGGGTGCGCTGGATCTGGTGGTGTCCAATCCCCCCTACATCCCGCGATGGGTGTGGCAGGGGCTCGAACCGGTGGTGCGCGACCACGAGCCCGCGCTGGCGTTGGTGGGGGGCGACGACGGCCTGGAGGCGTTGGGGGCGATCGCCAGCGAGGCGGCTCTGGCCCTCGCACCAGGGGGCTGGCTGCTGCTGGAGCACCACCACGACCAGAGCGCCGCAGTGCTCGAGTTGCTTCGCGCCGGGGGCCTGGTGGAGGTGACACCCCATCCCGATCTGGAGGGCCAGTGGCGCTTCGCCTCGGCCCGCAGGGCACCGGAGCAGCCATGAGCCCCCTCTGCACCGCCAATGAACTGGCCGCCCGGCTGCGGGCAGGCGAGGCCGTGCTGTTCCCCACCGACACCCTGCCCGCCCTGGCGGCCACCCCGGGCGCCGCTCAGCAACTGTGGGGGCTCAAGCAACGGCCGGCCCACAAGGCGGTGATCCTGATGGCCGCAGAGGCCGAGCAGCTGTGGACATGCCTGGGGCTGCCGGTGGAGCCGGCCTGGCGGCAGTTGGCATCCCTGCACTGGCCCGGTGCGCTGACGCTGGTGCTGCCGGCCCGGGGGATCCTGGTGGAGCAACTCAACCCCGGCGGCACCAGCCTCGGGCTGAGGGTGCCGGCGTGCCCGCAGGCGTTGGAGCTGCTGCGCTGCAGCGGGCCCCTGGCCACCACCAGCGCCAACCGCTCCGGTGAGCCCGCCTGCACCACCGCCGATGAGGCCAGCGCCACCTTCCCCGGTGTGGCGCAGCTGGGGCCCCTGCCATGGCCAACGCCATCGGGGCAAGCAAGCACCGTGCTGGCCTGGAGCGACACGGGCAGCTGGCGGCTGCTGCGGGCCGGGGCGGTGCCACCACCGGAGGGAGTGGGAGAGCAGCTGTGATTGTTCTGGCGGTGCTGCTCACCCTGCTGCTCAGCCTCAATGCCTGGCTGCTGGAGCCGCTGGTGCAGGGGATCACGGCGGTGCTTGAGCTGCCTGTGTTGCCCTGGCTGGCCTTGGCGATCGGGGCCTGGCTGCTGGCGGGCGGGCAGGAACGCCCATAAAAAACCCCCGGCCGAGGCCGGGGGTGATGGTCGTCCCTCAAGGGGCAGTTGGGTTGAGGCCGAAGCCGATCAGCCGAACTTGCCGGAGGTGGAGGCGATCAGGAAGGCGGCGTAGGTCACGAAGTAGCCCACCGTGAAGTGAGCCAGACCCACAACGCGAGCCTGAACAATCGAGAGCGCCACGGGCTTGTCGCGCCAGCCCACCAGGTTGGCGAGCGGGGTGCGCTGATGCGCCCAGACGATGGTCTCGATCAGTTCCTGCCAGTAACCGCGCCAGGAGATCAGGAACATGAAGCCGGTGGCCCAGATCAGGTGACCGAACAGGAACATCCAGGCCCAGACGGCGAGGTTGTTGCTGCCATACGGGTTGTAACCGTTGATCAGCTGAGAGGAGTTGAGCCACAGGTAGTCGCGGAACCAGCCCATCAGATAGGTGCTGGATTCGTTGAACTGAGCCACGTTGCCCTGCCAGATGGCGAGGTGCTTCCAG
>JBEBCX010000246.1:0-2685 GCA_041157425.1 Cyanobacteriota bacterium
GGAACGGGGATGCCGTGGGTGAATGCTCGGGCGGGAGCCTAAGGGCGGGGGCCGCTGCTCCGGCGCCATCGCCTCTACCGCCGCGTCCGCACCTGTGGCTGCTCCCCCTGCAGGAGGGGGATGGGCGGCCCCTGCTCTCCGGGCAGGAGCAGCGCTGGTGCGCCGGGTTGCCGGAGCCGCTGCAGCAGCGCTACCGCCGCAGCCGCAGCCAGCTGCGGCAGTGCCTGGCGGTGTTGCTGCAGCGGCCGCCCCTGGAGGTGCCCCTGCACAGCCCCCCGGGTGAGCCCCCCACCTTGGCGGCCGGTTGGGGCCACGTGAGCCTCAGCCACAGCGGCCCCCAACTGCTGCTGGCCTGGTCGCCCTGGCCCATCGGCGTGGATCTGGAGTGGGCGGCGCGGCCGCTGCTGGCCGATGGGGTGGCACGCCGGTTTTTCCCCGCCGCCGAATGGCAGCAGTTGCAGGGGCTGCCCGCGGAAGCGTTGCGGCGGGCGGTGCTGGAGAGCTGGGTGCGCAAGGAGGCCGCCATCAAATGGCAGCGGGGGAGCATCGCTCAGGATCTGCGCCATTGGCACTGGGATGCCAACGGCGCTGCGCTGCGGCACCTGCAGCACGGCTGGACGCCGGGTTGCTGTTTGCGGCTGCATGACGGTTGGTGCTGCGCCGTGGTGGGGCACGCTGCCGATCAGGGGCTCTGGGTCTAGGGTCCCGCCGACGTTCCGCCGCCGTGATCGATGCCGATCGCCCTGCGAGTGAGTGTGGTGTCGATGCTGGGGCTGCTGGGCTTGGCGGGGCTCGTGCAGCTGCCGCTGGTGCCGCCCTTGGCCACCCGCACCGGCGCCGCCACCGATCGGGTGTTGGCGGATCTGGCCAGCCAGGAGGCGCAGCAGGATGCCCGGGCCCGGGCCACCGCGGTGCTGGGGCGGTTTGTGGGCGGTGAGATCACCCGCTACTTCTGGGGTGGGTTCACCGGCTATCTCGATGTGCTCGGGCTGGAGCCGCCGGAGGACATGCAGGCCCGCATCAGCGAAGCTCCGCAACAGGTGCAATTGCTGCTGATCCCCCGCGATGGCGGCGAGCGCTATGTGGCCTTGGTGCAGGCGGAGGACGGCATCCCCCGCGGGGTGGCCTGCAGCGGAACAGGATCCCCCGGGCGCTTCGACCGCCGGGGGGATCAGTTGCAGTGCCCGCGGGGGTGGCGACCCCTGGCGCTGCGCAGCACCGGCGGTCGCACCTGATTCTTAAAACAACCTGCACTTGGCTCTCCCTGAACCGTCGCCATCGCCATACCGGGAGAGTCGTCCTCTGCACAACCATGCGCAAGGCCCTTCTCCCCTTGGCTGGTGCCGGCCTCCTGCTGGCGGGTCTCTCGGCCCAGGCCATCCCCCAGTCGCCCGGTTTCATCCAAACCAACGGCGGCGTCACCTTCGGTGCCCCCACCTTCATCAACTCCTCGCTGCCCACCCAGACCGCTCGCACGGTCAGCAACGGTGCGGTGCGCTCCAACACCCTGCTGCCCCTGGGCGGCACGGCTGTGATCGACAACCATGTTCCTGCTGATCTGAAGGATCTGTCCGGCTGGTCCCGCGACGAGCTGCAGGCTGGCCTGCAGAAGGAATACGACGTGGACGTGGTCGCCGTGGCCCGTTTCCTCTATTCCCCCCAGGGTGAGAAGTTCCTGTCTGAGAGCATTCAGCAGAACAACTACACCCCTTACTACAGCCAGCAGAACAGCCTTCAGGCCGTGCGTGGCGCCATCATCCTCGACTCCGCTGACGGCAAGCTCTCCAGCTACGGGATGATGTCGAAGCTGCCCACCGACCAGCGCCTGCAGGGTGCCATGAAGGTGTGCGATGCCAACGACGCCTCCAACAGCCAGCGGGCCACCTCGCTGCTGAGCTGGTACATGAACACCCCCGCCTGCATTCAGGCCTACACCGCCGAAGCCCCGGCTCCGGTGAAGGCCGCTCCGGTGCGTGGTCTCTGGTGATTCATGTGCTTGATCCCCTCGGGGATCCCAAGCACGCCTGAGCCTGCGGGCTCAGGCCTTTGGCCCCGGCTTCGCCGGGGCTTTTTGCTGCCGGCTCAGCAGCAGGGCATGGTCGAGCCGTTGGGGCAGGGGCAGTCCGCACAGGGGCCGCAGCCCTTCGCCCAGCGTCTCAATCTGGCGTTTCTTGAGCAGGCCGCCCAGGTGTTGGCGGTAGGGGGCCTTGGGGGCAAACCAGCGCTCCAGCAGCGCCGGGCTCAGGGGCAGCTCCAGCTGTTCTTGCCAACGCTCCCAGCTGGGGGGGTGCCATCCCAGGGTGATCAGCTCCTCCTCCAGCGCCGATGGCTCCGGTGGGGTGGCGATCCACTGGGATTCGGCCGCCGCCACCGGCTCCAGCAGCACCCGCAACGGTGGGGGCAGCTCCGGGCGCGCCAGCAGCGCCGCCGCCGGCCCCAGGGCGGCTTGGCTGAACAACAGCCGCAGCTGGGCGCCTGGCGCCGCCAACCGGCTCAGGGCCTGCAGCTGCAGGCGGCGCGGTTCAGGCTCCAGCTGGCGGAAGGGGTGGCGGGCCGCCAGCCACTCAAAGCGATGGCCCCGCTCCAGCTGCTGCTCCAGGGCGGGGAGGTCGCCAAGCACCAGCTGCGGCCGCCCGATGCTGTCGAGCACCTGCAGCTGGGCCTGCAGCCGCCGCTGGTCGTCCG
>JBEBCX010000247.1:0-4454 GCA_041157425.1 Cyanobacteriota bacterium
TGGACCTCGGCCTGTTCTTCGAGGTCTTTGGCCATGCGCATCAGCAGCACCTCCGCGAGGGCGGTGTGCTGAATCTCCCGGCCGCGGAAGATCACGGTGCACTTCACCTTGTCGCCGGATTTGAGGAAGCGCACCGCCTGACCGATGCGCACGTCGTAGTCGTGCTGGTCGATCTTGTAGCGCATCTTGACCTCCTTCACCTCGGTCTGGTGCGACTTCTTCTTGGCCTCCTTGGCCTTTTTCTCCTGCTCAAACTTGTATTTGCCGTAATCCATGATCCGGCACACCGGTGGATCGGCCTTCTCACTCACCAGCACCAGATCCAGCTCGCGGTCCTTGGCCACCTCGAGGGCCGCTTCCCGGGTGATCACCCCCAGCTGACTGCCGTCTGCATCCACCACCCGCAGCTGGGGGTAACTGATGCGGTCGTTGATGTTGGGGAGCTCCCGCACGGGAGCGCGGCGGTCAAAACGGGGACGGGGTGGCATTCAGGCGGGCGAGTTGGACGGGGTAAACAGTCACCCTTCACCCTAGGACGCGCCCGATCGCCGACAAGGCCCGCTGCAATGGAGGCTCATCGGCGCTGGCGTCCAGCCACTCGGGTTGGTGCTGCCGCCTGAACCAGGTGCGCTGGCGTTTGGCGAATTGCAGGGTGCGGCGGGTGGTGAGCTCCACGGCCTGCTCGGGGCTCAGGTCGCCGCGCAGCTGGGCCTTGGCTTCGCCGTATCCAATGGTGTCGAGCAGGCCACAGCCCTCGCCGAAGCGCTCCAGCAGCTGTCTGGTTTCCTCCACCAGGCCGTCGGCATAGAGCTGGGCGGTGCGCCCGCGGATGCGCTGCTGCAGATCCGTTGGATTGAGCCCCAGCTCCAGCACCCGCCAGGGGGGTGGCGTCGACCCCTGCTGACGGCTCAACGGTCTGCCGGTGGCGTAGAGCACCTCCAGGGCGCGCTGGGTGCGCACGGCATCGCGGGGCATGATCCGCGCCGCGGCGTCAGGGTCTGCCGTCGCCAGCAGCTGGTGGCATAGGGGTTGTCCGAGGGCGGCGAGCTGGGCCCGCAGTTGGGGTTGGGGCGGCACCGCCGGTGGCGCCAGCCCCTGGGTGATCGCCTTGATGTAGAGGCCGCTGCCCCCCACCAGCAGGGCGATGCCGCGGCGGCGGTGCTCCGCGGCGATGGCCGTTTCGGCCTCGGCGCGGAACTCCTGCAGGTTGATCGGTTGATCGGGCCAGCGCAGATCCAGCAGCTCGTGGCGCACCGCCGCGCGTTGGGCCGCCGTGGGCTTGGCGGTGCCGATGTCCATGCCCCGGTAGAGCTGGCGGGAATCCACCGAGAGCACCGCCAGATCCAGGGCCTGGGCGATGGCGATGCCCAGGTCGGTTTTGCCGCTGGCGGTGGGGCCCAGCAGCACGATCAGCAGTGGTTCTGACCTGCCCATGGCAGCACTCTGCCGTCAGGGGGTCTGCACCCCTTGCCGAAATTGTCCGTCAGAGGCCCCTAGGGGCGCCTCCATTGCGGCGGTGGTAGATTGGGCCCCAAGGCACGGCCTAAACGCGCCTCCCTAGCCCTTGCCGCGGGCGCCACTGGCTCCATCCAGTTTGTGCACCCGGCAACAGGACGTGCCCCTGCCGCAACCCATGAGCGAAGCCACCAAAGTTCAGGCCGCCTACGGCGCCGAGCAGATCCAGGTGCTGGAAGGCCTGGAGCCGGTGCGCAAACGGCCCGGCATGTACATCGGCTCCACCGGGCCGCGGGGCTTGCACCACCTGGTGTACGAGGTGGTGGACAACTCGGTGGATGAGGCCCTGGCGGGCCATTGCGACCAGATCCTCGTGGTGATCAACGGGGATGGCAGCTGCTCCGTCACCGACAACGGCCGCGGCATCCCCACCGATGTGCACCCCCGCACCGGCAAGAGCGCCCTGGAAACGGTGCTCACCGTGCTGCACGCCGGCGGCAAATTCGGCGCCGGTGGTTACAAGGTGTCCGGAGGCCTGCACGGCGTGGGCGTTTCGGTGGTGAATGCCCTGTCGGAATGGGTGGAGGTCACCGTTCACCGCCAGGGCCAGGAGCACACCCAGCGCTTTGAGCGCGGTGCCCCGATCGGCACCCTGGCCTCCAAACCCGCCGCCGACCCCAAGCGCACCGGCACCTCCGTGCGCTTCCTGCCCGATCTGGAGATCTTCACCGGCGGCATCGAGTTCGACTACCACACCCTCTCGGGCCGTCTGCGCGAACTCGCCTACCTCAACGGTGGCGTCAAGATCGTGTTCCGCGATGAGCGCGCCGCCGCCCGCAACGCCGAGGGCGAGCCCCACGAGGAGATCTACCACTACGAAGGCGGCATCAAGGAGTACGTCGCCTACATGAATGCGGAGAAGGATCCGCTTCACCCCGACATCATTTATGTGAACTCCGAGAAGGATGGGGTGCAGGTGGAGGCCGCCCTGCAGTGGTGCGTGGATGCCTACTCCGACAACATCTTCGGCTTTGCCAACAACATCCGCACCGTGGATGGCGGCACCCACATTGAGGGCCTCAAAACGGTGCTCACCCGCACCCTCAACGCCTTCGCCAAGAAGCGCGGCAAGCGCAAGGAGGCGGACGCCAACCTGGCCGGTGAGAACATCCGCGAAGGCCTCACCGCCGTGCTGTCGGTGAAGGTGCCCCTGGTGGGCGAGGCCCTCGGGGAATACCTGGAGTTCAACCCCTCCGTGATCGATCTGATCCTGGAGAAGGCGATCCAGGCCTACAACGCCGCCGAGGCCGCCCGCCGCGCCCGCGAACTGGTGCGCCGCAAGAGCGTGCTGGAGAGCTCCACCCTGCCGGGCAAGCTCGCCGATTGCTCCTCACGGGACCCCGGCGAATCCGAGATCTACATCGTGGAGGGCGACTCCGCCGGTGGCTCCGCCAAGCAGGGCCGTGATCGGCGCTTTCAGGCGATCCTGCCGCTGCGGGGCAAGATCCTCAACATTGAGAAAACCGACGACGCCAAGATCTACAAAAACACCGAGATTCAGGCCCTGATTACGGCCCTGGGCCTGGGCATCAAGGGTGAAGACTTCGACGAAAAGAACCTGCGCTACCACCGCATCGTGATCATGACCGATGCCGACGTGGACGGCGCCCACATCCGCACCCTGCTGCTCACCTTCTTCTACCGCTATCAGAAGGCCCTGGTTGAGGGTGGCTACATCTACATTGCCTGCCCGCCGCTCTACAAGGTGGAGCGCGGCAAGAACCACACCTATTGCTACAACGAAGCCGACCTCAAAGGCACCATCGAAGGCTTTGGCGAGAAGGCCAATTACACGATCCAGCGCTTCAAGGGTTTGGGCGAAATGATGCCGAAGCAGCTGTGGGAAACCACCATGGATCCCACCACCCGCATGATGAAGCGGGTGGAAATCGAGGATGCCGCCGAGGCCGACCGCATCTTCACGATCCTGATGGGCGACAAGGTGGCCCCCCGCCGCGAATTCATCGAAACCCACAGCGCTGAACTCGACCTGGCGCAGCTCGACATCTGATGCCGGCCCGCCTGCCCCAGCAGCCCGGCTGGCGATGGGCAGCCCTGCTGGGCTTTGCCTTGATTGGGCCCGTCGCCCTGCCTGCCGGCGGTGCCGACCGTCGCCTGCCGGAACTGCGCCGCCGCAGCGCCGGCGACCCCTGGCTTTCCACCCGCCGCCATGCCCTGCAGGCCGCCCCGGAGCACCGCGCCCCGGCCTTGGCCCAGCTGGCGCCGGATCAGCCCCTGCGGGTGTTGCGCAGTTGGCACAGCCCCGCCGGTGAGCGCTGGCTGCAGGTGGAGGCCCAGGCCTCGGTTGCGGCCAATGCCCGCCGCGGTTGGGTGGCGGCTTGAGCCGCCGGTGGCGCCATGGCTGATGGCCTGATGGTGGCGCTGGGTGCCGTGCCCGGAGCCTGGCTGCGCTTTCGCCTGGTGAACCACTTTCAGCCGATGGTGCCCCGCAAGCACTGGGCCACCTTGGCGGTGAATGTTGGCGCCTGTTTTCTGCTCGGGCTGATCACCGCGTTGTTGCGCAGCTGCGGCGGTGACCAGCGCCTCAGCCTGTTGATCTGCACCGGTTTCCTCGGCAGCTTCAGCACCTTCTCCACGGTGATGGTGGAGCTGTTGCAGGCCTGGTTGAGCCACCAGCGCCGCCAGACCTGCGCCCTGGTGCTGGCCTCGGTGGCGCTGGGCATCGGCGCCTTGCTGCTGGGCCAGCGGCTGGGGGCCTGATCGCCATGGCCCTTGCCGCCCAGAGGCTGCGCTTTGAATTGCGGGAGCTGCTGTTGGTGGCCCTTGGGGCCGTGCCCGGCGCCCTGTTGCGCTGGCAGAGCACGGTTCAGCTCGGCCCCTGGTTGGGGGGAAGCGCCGGGGCTGATCTGGTGGTGAACGTGGTGGGTTCGTTTGTGCTGGGCTTCTTGGCCGGGCCGATCCCCCGCCGCACCGGCCTG
>JBEBCX010000248.1:0-2662 GCA_041157425.1 Cyanobacteriota bacterium
CCGGCGCCACCGTGGTGTGCGTGCTCACCGGCAATGGCCTCAAGGACCCCACCACCGCCATCGAGCACAACGACTCCAAGTTCCACACGGGTCTGGAACCCGACACCCAAACCGTGGCGCGCGTGATGGGGTTCTAAGGCCCCAACCAACCCACCAACCGTCTGTCCAGGGGCGGTGGAAAACCGGGGCCTGCCGAAGCGGAAAACCGCAGCCCGAAGGCTCCCGCCAGGCCGATCCAGATTCCCCAACCGCGGGAATCAGGGGAAAACAGGCTTCAGCCCTCACGCCCTCGGGGCCCCTCAACAGGCCTGTGGATCGCAAACACCAAGGGCCACGAAGGGTTTCTGGGCTTTTGCGGGATTTCCCCAGGCCCTACGACGGCTGTTTTGGTTTTAAGGATTGAAATTCAAATCCTTCTAATCACCGGTGTGGGGAATGCCGGGGAAACCGCTTGGCTGGCCCGTTGCGCTTCCAGCCGGCTTGTGGAAGCGTGGGGGGCCATTCCGCCAAGCCATGAAGCTGGTCTGCTCCCAGGCCGAACTCAATGCCAGCCTTCAGCTGGTGAGCCGGGCTGTGGCGAGCCGTCCCACCCATCCGGTGTTGGCGAACGTGCTGCTCACCGCCGATGCCGGCACCGGGCGCCTGAGCCTCACCGGCTTTGACCTGAGCCTGGGCATTCAGACCAGCCTGGCGGCCTCGGTGCAGACCAGCGGTGCGATCACCCTGCCGGCGCGGTTGTTCGGCGAAATCGTGGCCCGCATGCCCGCCGATAGCCCCATCGGGCTGCAGTGCGAGGAGGGTTCGGAGCAGGTGGAGCTCACCAGCGCTTCGGGCAGCTATCAGATGCGCGGCATGCCCGCGGATGATTTCCCCGAACTGCCCCTGGCCCAGGTGGCCACACCGATCCGCCTCGATGCGGAGGCGTTGATCAAGGGCCTGCGCGCCACCCTGTTCGCCAGCAGCGGCGATGAAGCCAAGCAGCTGCTCACCGGGGTTCACCTCGGCCTTGATGCCAATGGCCTGGAGTGCGCCGCCACCGATGGCCACCGCCTGGCGGTGCTGAGGCTCCAGAACGGCGCTGATGCGCCGGCAGCGGCGGGCGAGCCCACGGATCAGGCGGCCGATCAGCTGGACGTCACCGTCCCGGCCCGTTCCCTGCGGGAGCTGGAGCGGTTGCTCTCCAGCCGCGGCGCCGCCGATCCGGTGAGCCTGTTCTGCGACCGCGGCCAGGTGGTGTTCCAGTGGGCCGACCAGGTGCTCACCAGCCGCAGCCTCGATGGCACCTACCCCAACTACCGCCAGTTGATCCCCGAGAGCTTCGCCCGCAGCCTGCAGCTCGATCGCAAGGGGCTGGTGGGGGCCCTGGAGCGGGTGGCGGTGCTGGCCGATCAACACAACAACGTGGTGAAGCTCAGCAGCGACCCCGCGGCCGGCCAGTTGGCCATCAGCGCCGATGCCCAGGACGTGGGCAGTGGCTCGGAGGCCCTGGCCGCCGAGGTGAGCGGTGAGGCCATCCAGATCGCCTTCAACGTGCGCTACGTGCTCGATGGCCTCAAGGCCATGGGCTCCGAGCGGGTGGAGCTGCGCTGCAATGCCCCCACCACCCCGGTGGTGCTCTCCCCCCTGGATGAGCCCGCCTTCACCTACCTGGTGATGCCCGTTCAGATCCGTCAGTGAACCTGCCGGAACAACTGCTGCTCAGCGACCTGCTGCGCCGCCGTGTGCGTTGCCAAGCGGGCATCGACCACGGCCCCGGCGTGATGGCCTGGATGCATCCGCCGGTGCACCGCCTGCTGGGCTGGATCAGCAAACCGTCTGCCTTCGGCGAGCGCCGTCAGGCCTGGCGGCTGGATCAGCTGCGGGGCCTGGCCGAGTTGGAGGCCCTGGTGCAGGGCCAGGGCTCCGACACCGACAGCGCCACCACGGAGCGGCTGCCCACGTTGATCGAAGCCGCCGTGCTCGATCGCCGCGGGGAACCCATCGGTACCCTGGCCGATGCGGCCGTGGAGCTCAGCAGCGGCCGCATCCTCCATTACCTGGTGTCGCGCAGCGACCCGCGCCTCCCCGGCAGCAGCCGCTGGCGCCTCAGCCCCGATCGCATCGTCGATCAGCAGCCGGGCCAGGTGAGCACCGGCCTCAGCGGCCTCGATGATCTGCCCCTGGCCCGGGCCAGCGTGCGCCAGGAGTTCTTGCGCCGCTCCCGCCGCTGGCGCGACCAGGTGCAGGAGGAAACCTCCCGGCTGCGGGATCAGTTTCAGCAGGCGGGTGATCGCTTTGAGGAGCGCCTCGAGGGTTGGCTGGAGGACCCCGATCCCGAGCCGTTTGACGATCGGTACCGCGATCCCGAGCCGCGGAGGCCCCGGCCATCGGAGCGCCCTGCGGAAGCCTGGGACGACTGGGATGGTTGGGAGGACGGTGGGCAGGAGGATCCGATCGAGCCGCCGCCGCACCAGGGCCGCCGCCGCCGGGCTCCCGACGACGAGGACGATCCCTGGGTGTGACGCTCAGCGAGACTGAGACCATCCGCTAGCTGCCCCGTGGTCGCCGCGCCTGATTACTCCGTTGCTGAGGCCCTCAAGAAGGAGAACCTCAGCCAGGCCGACTACGACGAGATCTGCCGCCGCCTCGGCCGCGCCCCCAACCGCGCCGAGCTGGGCATGTT
>JBEBCX010000249.1:0-2654 GCA_041157425.1 Cyanobacteriota bacterium
CGGATCGGCACCGCCACATAGAACACGCCCTGCAGCTGCTCGAAGCTCCACAGCTGCTCAGGGATCAGCTCCCGCACCAGGGTGCGGCGGCGTCCGTAGGGATACAGGGGCAGCAGCGGCCACCAGGGCCAGCGCAGGTCAGCCTCGGCCAGTGGGGCCGGCAGCGTGGTGCTGGGGGGAGTGGCAGCCATCAACGCCCGTGCGCTCAGGCCAACAGCAACAGGCTGATGCTCATCACCACCATGCCGGCGATCACGCCCCCGATCATGAGGGAGTGGCGGGCCCCGGTGCGTTGGGCCGCCGGCAGCAGTTCATCGAGGCAGATGTAGATCATGGCGCCGGCGACGCTGGCGAAGATCAAACCCAGCACCTGCTCACTGAGCAGGGAACGCAGAAACACGTAGCCCACCAGGGCCCCCACCGGCTCCGCCAAACCCGAGAGAAACGACAGCCAGAAGGCCTTGCGGCGGCTGCCGGTGGCGAAATACACCGGGGCGGAGATCGCCAGGCCCTCGGGAATGTTGTGAATGGCGATGGCAATGGCGATGCCGATGCCCAGCCGCGGTTCGGACAGGGCCGCCACGAAGGTGGCCAGGCCCTCGGGGAAGTTGTGGATGCCAATCGCCAGGGCGGCGAACAGGCCGGTGCGCATCAGGGCGGTGGAGTCCACCGGGCCCTCCCGGGGGGGGAGCAGCGGCAGCTCGTGGCTGGGCAGCAGCCGATCGATCAAGGCCAGCAACACCATGCCGGCGAAGAACGCCAGCACCGTGAGGGCGTAACCCAGCGCCATGCCATGGGCCGCACCGAGGGCCTGGCGCGCCTTGGGGAAGATCTCCACAAACGACACGTAGAGCATCACCCCCGCCGAGAAGCTGAGGGAGAGGGTGAGCACGCTGGGGCTGAAGCGTCGGCTGATCAGCCCCAGCAGGCTGCCGAAGCCGGTGGAGAGGCCCGCCCCGAGGGTGAGCAAAAACGCGAACAGAAAGCGCTGGTCGAGCTCGGGCAGAGGATCCAGCAGCGGCACTCGGCTCGCTCCGCGGCACAGGGGTCCCCCGATGATCGCAGGCGAGCCGTCGGAATCAGGCGGGGGGGAACCCGGACTGCTGGCTGATCACCCAGTTGGTGGCGGCCTTCTGGGTGTGCCAGGCCTGCAGCAACTGTTTGGCCAGGCTGCGCAGCTGGTCGGGATCAGCGGTGGCATCGATGGCACGGTTGAAGCGCTCGATCTCGAATTGCTGGCCAACGCTCAGCTCAATGGATGAGGGCATCGGTGAAGGCATCGGTGATGGCATCGGTGCGGACATGGCCCCTCCCGTGGAGTGCCCGAAAGGTAACGAGCCTGTGCAAGTACCCGGTAACAAGAACTACCGGGGCTGGGGATTGTGTGGGCCTGACAGTCAACAATCCGGACAAGATCAGCAGCAAAAATGAAGATGATCAGCGCTGTTAATCAGCCAAACGCCACCGCCCCTTGAAGAAAGCTCACGTTGCATTGCGAGCGATCACAGCCGTGGCGCACACCGCGGCCATGGATGCAGATTGAAGGGGTGGCGTCACCCCCTCCAGCGACGCCGCCCCCTGAGCGCCCCCTCTCCCTGGCCCGGCTGCTCCGGAAAACCCCTGGCACCGCCAGGGGTTTTCTGTTGGCGGCCCCCCTTGCCCCCGCCGCCAGAATCGGCCTATCGCACGCGGCCCCCTCGCCATGACTTCGCCCTTCGGCGTGTGGCTGCCGCAGGTTCATGTGATCCGCTGCGAGCGGTTTGAGGACGCGATGGTGGCGGCCCAGGCGCTGCAGGAGCGCCAGTGCGTGGTGCTGCAGCTGGATGGCATGGAGCCTCACCAGGCGCAGCGGCTCGTGGATTTCGTGGCCGGCGCCGTGGAGGCCCTGGAGGGGCGGATCGAACGGATCGGTCCAGGAACCGTGCTGTGCGCACCGGCCGGGGTGGAGGTGAGCCGCGACTAAGGCTTCGGCTCAGGGTCCGGGGCCGCCGGGGGCTTGGGGCTGGGGTACTTGTGGCTCAGGCGCCAGAGCTCATTGCTGTGGTCGCCGGGCTCCACCTCCCGCAGGCGGCACACCAGGTTGAACACATCCTGGGGGGAGAGTTCGCCGTCGTCCTGCCATTTGAGGCTGGCGGGCTGCACGGGGCGCTTGGGCTCGGACACCAGCCGGTGGAGGACAACTGCTGGCACCGTATGCAGCCCACAGCCGCCCATGCGGCGGCTGCACATGCTTTGTGGTCGAAGATTTTGTGAAGTTGTGTCGATCGCGACCGGCCGTGCCCGCTGGCCGGGGAGATCACGGCCGTTGGGGATCCGGCCGCAGCCGCCGCACGCCGTGATAGCGCACCACCTCCAGCACCTCGCCGTTCTGATCCACCAGGCGGTAGGTGCGGCCGGTGAGCCGTGATTTCACCCGGGCGGCGGTGTAGGCCTCGAACTGGGTACGGCGCCACACCTCATCACGCCATTCGGGTTCTTCATCCCAGTGGCTCTGGATGATGATCGCCATGGTGCGCGTGGGCCGGTGAGCGCGGGCCAATGTCCCAACTTCACCGTGCACCGGCGGGGTGCGGAACTGCTGAAAACTGAAGCTTGGCTTCGGGATCAGCGGCGGCTCAGGCCGGATCGGGGCGCTCGGCGGTCTCGCTGAGGTC
>JBEBCX010000250.1:0-2640 GCA_041157425.1 Cyanobacteriota bacterium
TTCATGACGGCGTTCAGATGCCGTCATTGTGGCCGGTTAGCCGGGGGGCCAGGCCAGGTCGCGGCCACCGATCACGTGCACGTGCAGGTGAAACACCGTCTGCCCGGCCTCGGCTCCGCTGTTGATCACCGTGCGGAAGGCGGTGAGGCCCTGATGGCGTGCCACCTGGGCCGCCACCAGCATCAGGTGACCCAACAGGGCAGCATCCTGGGGCCCGGCCTCCAGCAGGTTCACCAGCCGCCGCCTGGGGATCACCAGGATGTGCACCGGCGCCTGGGGAGCCACGTCGCGGAAGGCGAGGCAGAGGTCGTCGGCATGCACCGGATCGCACGGGATCTCCCCCCGCAGGATGCGGCCGAAGATCGTGTCGTTGGCGGCCAGGTCAGCGGCCAGGTCAGCCGGCAGATCAGCCGTGAAATCGGTGGGCTCAGCCATGGGTGCTGGAACAGCGGTGGCATTTCACCACTGTTGGGCGCGGTTCGGGCGATGTTGGCACGCTGCAGCGGGGCAGCCCTGGTGGGGCTGGAGGCGGTGGAGGTGGCCGTGGAGGTGGACATTGCCCCCGGCCTGCCGGGGTTGCAGATCGTGGGCCTGGCGGATGCGGCGGTGCAGGAATCCCGCGAGCGGGTGCGGGCAGCCCTGCGCAACAGTGGCCTGCGCCCCCCGCTGACGCGGGTGGTGGTGAGCCTGGCGCCGGCGGACCTGCGCAAGCAGGGCCCAGCCTTCGACCTGCCCATCGCCCTGGCGGTGCTGGCCGCCAGTGGCCAACTCAATCCAGAGCTGCTGCAGGGCATCTGGTGCGCCGGCGAGCTGGGGTTGGGGGGTGCGCTGCGGCCGGTGCGGGGGGGCCTCTCCCTGGCGCTGGCGGCCCATCGCCACGGTGCCAGGGCCCTGCTGGTGCCGGCGGCCAACGGGGCGGAAGCGGCCCTGGTGGAGGGGCTGAGGGTGTGGCCAGCGGCAACGCTGGGGGAAGCCCTGGCGCTGCTGCGGCAGCCACCTGCGGGGCAGCCGCGGCCCCTGGCCAACAGCGATGGGCGCTGTGACACCGCAGCACCCCGGGGCCGCGACCTGGCGGAGGTGCAGGGGCAGGCCCATGGCCGGCGGGCCCTGGAGATCGCCGCCACCGGCCAGCACCACCTGCTGCTGGTGGGTCCCCCCGGCAGCGGCAAAACCCTGCTGGCCAGCTGCCTGCCGGGCCTGTTGCCGCCTCTGCTGCCGGCGGAACAGCTGGAGCTCACCCAGCTCTATTCCGTGGCCGGATTGCTGCCGGATGGCCATGGCCTGATCCAGGAGCGGCCCTTCCGCAGCCCCCACCACAGCTGCTCGGCCGCCGCCCTGGCCGGCGGTGGCAGCAGCCTCCGGGCCGGCGAAGTCTCCCTGGCCCACCGCGGGGTGCTGTTCCTCGATGAACTGGCGGAATTCCGGCGCGATGTGCTCAACCAGCTGCGCCAGCCCCTGGAGCAGGGGGAGCTGTGGCTGAGCCGGGCGCGGCAGCGGCTGCGCTTTCCCTGCGCCATCACCCTGGTGGCGGCCACCAACCCCTGCCCCTGCGGTTGGGCCGGCGACCCGGACCAGCCCTGCCGCTGCGGCACCGCCCAGCGGCTGCGCTACTGGGGGCGGCTAGCCGGCCCGCTGCTGGATCGCATCGACCTGCAGGTGGTGATGCGGCGCCCCGGGGCCCAGCAGTTGCGGCCCCGCCTCGAGCCGCCCCACCCCAGCCAGGCTGAGGGCAGCGCCGCGGTGGCCGAACGCATCGCCGCGGCCCGCCAGCGCATGCTGCAGCGCAACCCGGATGGGCTGGCGAACGGCGCCCTGAGCAGCCGGCAGCTGGGCCAGTGCGGCCAGTTCAGCCCAGGCGCGCTCAACCTCTGGCAGCAGGCGGTGGAGCAGCGTTGCCTCAGCGCCCGGGCCGCCGAACGCCTGCTGCGGGTGGCGCGCACCATCGCCGACCTCGACGCCTGCGACGCGGTGGAGGCCCCAGCCCTGGCCGAAGCCCTCAGCTACCGCAGCTTCGACCAGCCAGCTCGGGGCCTGTGACTCAGGGCTTGTGCGGGTGGTCGCGGTAGGGCTGCACCCCCACCAGGGGGGGCTGATGCAGGCGCTCCTCCAGCGGATTGCCGAAGGCATTGCCCACACTGCTGCCGAACCAGCGGTTCAGCGCCTGGATCAAACGCCTCATGGGACTCCGCGGCGGGGATAGTCCCATCATTGACACGCCAACAAAAAGCGGGAACCGGTGTTTCTACCGGTTCCCGCCAGAGGGAGTTTGTGACGCCCGTAGGGCTCGCCGATCAGCGGCGGCGGCGGCGCTGCTGGGCCTTGCGCTTGTACTTCTCAACCGGGGTCTCGTGGTGACGCAGACGCTTGAGGTCGGCGAAGATTCCGGCCTTGGACACCTGGCGCTTGAAGCGGCGCAGGGCCGACTCGATGCCTTCGTTCTCGCCAACGGTGACCTGGGTCATGAAGCCGTCAAAAATCTGAGCAGTTTGACGACGGTAGCAAACACCCCTCCCCTTACCAGAGGCCGCGCACCGGAGCCGCCGGGGGCAGCGGGGCCGGGGCGGCGGGCGCGCTGCCCGGGGCCGCCTCCGGCCAGGTGTCGCGGTAGAGGTACACGTGGCCCAGCACCCGGCCGCCGAA
>JBEBCX010000251.1:0-2632 GCA_041157425.1 Cyanobacteriota bacterium
TGGCTGGCGGTGATGCCCCGCTGGCGCAGCAGCCGGCGGGCGCTGGCCACATCGCTGGCCCGCACCGACACCTGGCGCCGTTGGCCGGAGCGGCTGGTGACCGTGGCGATGAACTGGGTCATGGCTGTCGAGCAATCGCTGCCGGCGCCGGGCCTAGGGCTGGCCGCCCAGCAGCCGGCCCAGCTCCTCCGGTTTGCCGGCCTTGGCCATCGCTTCGGCGCGGTCGATGCTGCCCGATTGCACCAGGTCAGCCAGGGCGCGCTCCAGGGTCTGCATGCCCTGTTGGGCGCTGGTTTGCAGCTGGGAATAGAGCTGGGCCGTTTTGCCCTCCCGGATCAGGTTGGCCACCGCGGGGGTGTTGATCAGGATCTCCTGGGCCATCACCCGCCCCAGGGCCCCTGGGCCTGGGGTGAGCCGGCGGCAGAGGGTCTGGGAGAACACCGCCACCAGGGAGCTGCTGAGCTGCACACGGATCTGGGTCTGTTGCTCCGCCGGAAACACATCCACCATCCGGTCCACGGTCTGGGCGGCGGAGCTGGTGTGCAGGGTGGCCATCACCAGGTGCCCGGTTTCGGCGGCGGTGATCGCCAGCTGGATGGTCTCCAGGTCGCGCAGTTCCCCCACCAGGATCACGTCCGGGTCCTCCCGCAGGGCCGCCCGCAGGGCGTTGGCAAAGCTGTGGGTGTCTTCCCCCAGTTGCCGCTGGTGGATCACGCTTTTGGCATTGCGGAAGCTGAACTCGATCGGGTCTTCGATCGTGAGGATGTGCTCCGCCCGGCTGTGGTTGATGTGGTCCAGCAGGGCCGCCAGGGTGGTGGTTTTGCCCGAGCCGGTGGGGCCCGTCACCAGCACCAGGCCGCGGGGGCGGCGGCTGATCTCCTCCACGATCGGCGGCAGCCCGAGGCTCTCCAGGCTGGGGATCGCGCTGCCCAGGGCCCGCAGGCAGGCGGCGGTGCTGCTGCGTTGGCGGTACACGTTCACCCGGAAGCGGGAGACGTTGGGCAGGGCATAGGCGCAGTCGAGCTCCCAGGTCTGCTCCAACTGCTTGCGCTGGCTGGTGTTGAGCAGCGCCATGATCAGCCGCGTGCAGGCCTCCTCGCTGAGCCGCTCGCTGCGCATGGGGCGCAGGGCCCCGTTGAAGCGGCCATAGGGCGCTTGGCCGGCCGCCAGGTGCAGGTCGCTGCCCCCCTGTTGCACCAGCTCCTCCAGGAGCTGGTCGATGCTGAGCTCGCCGCTGGGGGTTTGCATGGTCAGTGGATCCCCCGGGGCGTGAGGCAGTAGGGGCATTCGAGCCAGTCATCGTGCATGCCGCCACCGCAGCCCCGGCAGGTCACCGTGTGCAGCGCCTTCACCCGCCGCTCCGACTCGAGGCTGGCGTCGGTGAGGATCATCCGCTCGATCTCTTCGAGGGTGGTGAGGCCCTGCCGCACCAGCTCCAGCCCGTAGCCCAGCAGGGTTTTCATGCCGCTGTCGATGGCCAGCTTGCGGATGCGATCGGTGCTGGCCCGCTGGGCAATGGCGCTGGCGAGGGTTTCGTTGAGCCGCAGCACCTCGTAAACCCCAACGCGGCCCTGGTACCCCAGGCCCTGGCAGCTGGGGCAGACGGGCTCCTCGGGATCGCTGTGGCGGTGCGCCTTGAACAGGGTGATGCGCTGCTCCTGGCTGCCCAGCAGCCCGAAGCGGCCCAGCTCGTGTTCGCTGGGGTGGTAGGCCTGGCGGCAGCTGGGGCACACCCGGCGCACCAGGCGCTGGGACACGATCCCCAGCAGCGAAGCCCCCACCATGAAGGGCTCCACCCCCATCTCCGTGAGCCGGGCGATGGCGCTGGGGGCGTCGTTGCAGTGCAGGGTGGTGAGCACCAGGTGGCCGGTGAGGGCCGCTTCGATGGCGGTTTTGGCGGTTTCCTGATCGCGGGTTTCCCCCACCAGCAGCACGTCCGGGTCCTGGCGCATGAAGGCCCGCAGCGCCAGGGCGAAGTCGTAGCCCTTCTCCCGGTTCACCTGGGTCTGGGAGATGCCCGGGAGCGTGTACTCAATCGGGTCCTCCACGGTGGAGATGTTGATGGCGGGGTCGTTGCGTTCCGCCAGCAGGGCGTAGAGCGTGGTGCTTTTGCCCGAGCCGGTGGGCCCCGTCACCAGCACCATGCCGAACGGTTTGCTGCCCATGGCCCGCACGCTGGCCAGGGCCGCCGGATCGGTGATCAGCCGCTCCAGCCCCAGGTGGGTGGTGCCGCTGTCCAGCAGCCGCATGCACACCTTTTCGCCGTAGCGGGTGGGCAGGGTGCTCACCCGCAGGTCAAACACCTTCCCCTGCCAGCTGCGGCGGATGCGGCCGTCCTGGGGCAGGCGCCGTTCGGCGATGTCCAGCTCCGCCATGATTTTGAGGCGGGAGGTCACCGCGGGGGTGAGGGTTTTGGGGAGGGTCTCGAGCTCCTCCAGCACCCCGTCGAGCCGCAGCCGCACCAGCAGCGCCTCCTCCTGGGGTTCCACGTGGATGTCGCTGGCACCGCGGCTGAGGGCCTCCATCAGCAGGCGGTCCACCAGGGCGATCACCGGCGAGCCGTTGGCCTCCTCCGAGGGCTTCAGCTCGAGCTCAAGGTCGGGCGGCTCCGGCGGCGGTGCCGCTGCGGGTG
>JBEBCX010000252.1:0-2623 GCA_041157425.1 Cyanobacteriota bacterium
TCGATCCTGATGTCGCTGCCGCCGCTGGTGCGCTGGGAATACGGCTACAAACCCGCCGAGGGCAGCCGCGAAGCCCTGCTCACCGATCTGTTCACCCGCCCGCAGAACTGGCTGGACGACAGTTCACTGGTCGCCCGCTGCGAGCCCCACGGGGCCGTTGGCTGAGGCCACACCGGCGGGCTGACGCCCCAGCCCCTGCTCCAGCGCCGCCACCACCCGCTCCGCGATCGCGGCCAGGGCCTGGGGGCGGGAGCGGGGGTTGCGCAGGGCGGGCTCCAGCGGGGGCTCGAGCTTGCCGATCTCCAGCAACGTGATGCCCCGGCGCGGCCCCCCCAGGCCGCCGCGGAACTGCTGCGGATAGCCGCCGAAGGCCTGGGCCAGGCTCTCATCGATGCGGCTGAAGGGGCGGTGCAGGGCCGGGATCACCCCGGAGCCCACGCCATCGGGGCCATAGGCATCGAAGTGAATTTCCAGCGCATAGCCGCCGGCGGCGGCATGGGCCTTGCCCACGCTCCAGTTGGTGCGGGGGTCGTCGCCGCTGTGGATGGTGCGCTGGGGCGGGTCGTAGAAGCGGATGTTCAGGCCCCGCTGCAGGCCCAAGGCCACCACCCGGCGGGCCACCTCCAGGTTCCAGTAGAGCTCATCTCGGATGCCCGGCTGCATGGGCCGGGCGCCGTGCACATCCACCGCTGCGCCACCGGTGCCGGCGCCAGCGATGCCCTGGGAATCGGCATGGCCCGCCATCACCAGGATCGGCAGATCTGCGGGCTCCGGGCGCTGGCCCACCCAATCGCGGCTGAGGCGGCTGCGCACGCCGGTGAGGGGGTCGCGGCTGCCGGGGGCCGGCGCTTGGGCCTCAGCCGCCATCCCCAGGCACAGCAGTGCCAGGGCGGTGAACAGTGCGCTGCGGCGGACCCCAGGGGGACGGGCCATCGAAGCGGGGTCGACGAGCAGCCGCCACTCTGGCTCAGATCGGCGATTGCAGCAGGTCGCCATCGCTGAACAGCCCCAGGCTGGGGCCCAGCTCCAGTTCCAGGGCAATCAGCTCATCGCGGTGGGCACGCAGCTGCAGGGCGCTGCCGGTGGCCTCGTCGTGGCTGATCAAGCGCAGCTCCACGGTTTCGGGCCGCGCGGCGCGGCGGCGGTAGATCCAGCCCGCCAAGGGGCCGAGCCCCACCAGCAGCAGGGGCCACCAGCCCAACACCGGCGCCACCTGGCGCAGCACCAGGCCGAGGCAGCCGGCGCCAACGCCCCCCAGCAGCGACAACAGCACCGCCAGTGGGGCCGACGCCTCCACCTGGCCGGTGAAGGTGAGCAGGCGGCGGTCGGGGTTGCTGCCCTCGGGCCGCCAGCCCCGCTGCTGCAACCACTCGGTTAAGGCCGGCAGCACCACCAGGGGCGGTTTGGAGGAGCGCACCTCCACCACGGTGGTGCGGTCTTTGCTAGCAGCCCGCAGGAAGAACACCAGGCCGATGGCCAGCAGCAGCGTGAGCAACAGGGTGGAACCCAGGGCCGGTGGCATGACGTCCGCTGCGGAGCTCGTGCTCATTCTCCTCGAGCCAGAGGTGCCATGGGTCCATCAGCGCCAGCGCCGCCTGGCGGTGGTCATCCAGCAGGTGCAGCATGCGCCGCGGCCGGCCGCGGCTGGGGCAGCGCTGGGAGTAGCTGCTGATGGCGCCGTCCTGGTCGAGGAAGCTGAGGGCCTGCTGCAGCACCGTTTCCGAAAGGCGCAGCTTGGGGTGGGCCACCGCCAGGCCGTGCATCAAGGCGGTGGGGTAGCTGTCCTGATCCAGCAGGCACTCCAGGATCCAGCACACCGCCAGCTCGAGGCCCAGGTGCTGAATCGGCGGCTGATCAAAGAAAGCGCGGATCCCCCCCAGGCCCGACGGCAGGGGAATGCGGCGGGCAGCTGGCTCGCGGTTGGCGGGCTCGCGACTGGACATGACGGCGGGCGGGATCTACCTCTCTGCTAGCTCCGTCTCAGCCTGAGTGCCAACCGCGAACCGCGATAGCAGCTGCGGCCTTAATTGGAGCGGCGGCGCGGCCATCCGCGACGATGGCCCCATCCCCGCCCCGCAGCCGTGAGCAGCTTCAGCACCAGCGTTGGCCCCGCGAGCGCACCGGCGGCGGGCTCCAGCCCGGCCCGCTTCGCCGTGCTCGACCACGACCTCAACGCCGAATGGCACGGCCTGCTGGCGGGTGCCAGCGCCCTGGCGGTGGACACCGAGGCCATGGGGTTGGTGCACGGCCGCGACCGCCTCTGCCTGGTGCAGATCAGCGACGCCCACGACAACGTCTGCTGCATCCGCATCCACCGCGGTCAGACGGAGGCGCCGCTGCTGCGGCAGCTGATGGAGGCCCCCGCCATTGAAAAGGTGTTCCACTTCGCCCGCTTCGATGTGGCCGCCCTGGGGGAGGGGCTGGGCATCGCCGTGGCACCGCTGTTCTGCACCAAGGTGGCCAGCCGCCTGGCGCGCACCTACACCAACCGCCATGGCCTCAAGGAGCTGGTGCAGGAGCTCTGCGGCGTGGAGCTCGACAAGGGCGCCCAGAGCAGCGACTGGGGCCGCGTGGAGGAGCTCAGCGAGACCCAGCTGGCCTATGCCGCCAACGACGTGCGCTA
>JBEBCX010000253.1:0-2617 GCA_041157425.1 Cyanobacteriota bacterium
CAGCCAGTTCACGGGGATGAAGTGGCTGCCGCTGGCGCGCATGCGGTTGAAGGTGGGGGAGTTCTGGCCCACCGACACGAACTGCTCGGTGCCCAGGCTGAGGAAGTTGCCCGAGATGGGGTTGCGCGGGTCGTTGAGGGTGGTCATGGTGGCGGCCACCCGCACCCCCAAGAGCTGGTTGCTGGTGGCGCCGTTTTGGCAGTTGTAGGCAATACAGATCACGTTCTGGACCTGCGTATTGCCGTTGTTGAAGTTGTTGGTCGACACCGCATAGGGCATCGATTGGCCGCCGAAGTTCATCGGCCTGGCTTCCTGGGCGTTCACCCCCACCACCAGCGCCCAGGGGGCCTTCTTGAAGGGATCGCCACCGTTCAACGGCCGCACGAACGACACCGTGGCGCCGGTGCGCTGGATCGCCACGGTGTTGCCATCCAGGGTGAACCAGGGGGAGCCGTTGGCGGAATTGGTGTAGGCGGTGGCGGTGGGGCTGGAGTTGAAAAGGTTGCTCGAAACCTTGGAAACGGTGGAGAAGTAGCCGTTGTTCTGGCTCTGCAGCAGCTGGGGAACATCCCGGCTCAGGTACACCTTGGTGCGGAAGGCGGTGCGGAATTTGTCGCCCTTGATCCAGGGGTCGGTGAACGACACATCCGCCAGGCCACCGAACTGGCCGTAGGTCACGTTCAGGGCCGCATCCCAGGCCCGGCCGCCCAGGTTGTTGTCCTGCAGCTGCACCTGGCCGAACACACCCTGGCTCTGGCTGTAGCCGATGCCTCCAGAGAGCGAACCGGTCGACTGCTCGACAATGCCGAGCACGATGGTCACCTCGCCCGGATTGCCGGCCACGGGCCGCAGGGTCACCTTCACGTCACCGAACAGGCCGGTGCCGTAGAGGCGCTTGATGTCCTCCTCCAGCTGGCGGCGGTTGAAGGCGGCGCCTTTCTTGATCGAGATCTCGCGGGTCACCACCCAGGGCTTGGTTTTGCCCTTGATCGGCTGGCCCTTGTCGTTGGTGCTCTCGCCCTCCTTGTTGAGGAACTGCACCTCCACGCCGGCGACGCTGCCCTCCTTCACCAGCAGCTGCACCACCCCCTGGGGGCTGACGCGGGTGGGGCCGCTGATGCGGGCCAGGGAATAGCCCTGATCGGCATACCAGCGCTGCAGCTCGGAGATGCGGGCCTGCAGGGCGTTGAGGTTGAGGGTCTTGCCGTAATCCGCCGCGAAGGTGTTGGGAACCAGGGTGGGGGGGATTTTGGTCTTGGCGCCCACCCCATCGAGCTCCACCTTGGTGAGCACTGGGTTGGGCACCACCGTCACCACCAGCTGCACCCCCAGGGGGCTGTCCACGGGCTGGATTCGCACATCGGCGAACCAACCGGTGGCGTAGATGGCGGAGAGATCCCCCTGCAACTCGCTGCGGGTGACGCGGGATCCCGGGCGGGTGGCCATGGCGTCGTAAACGGCCAGGTCGAGCCGTTCGCGCTCGGGGTGGCCCTCGGTGCCCTTGACCACCACCTCGCTGATCAGCACCTTCGGCTCCGCCTTGGCGGGCGGGGCAATCGAGGGGGCGAGCGAGGGCCGGTTCGGCTCAGGGGCCTTGGGCTGGCCAGCGGGGGCCTGGCCGGGCTGGGCCAGGGCAGGGCCGCCGCTGAGCACCGCACCAAAGGCCAAGGGCAGCAGCCAAACTCCCCCAAGGGCGCTGCGGAGCCGTGGCCGGCGGCTCAGAGCATTGCGGGCTGCAGCCATGGGGAGGGCGTCGGGGGCGGACGGGCCGCAAAGTCCGCTGAACTTACTTGCCCGAACGGGGTGGCGGGCACGCACCTTGGACCCGTTTGAGAACCTCCCCGTAGGCCTCCACAACGCCGCCCAGATCCTGGCGAAAGCGGTCCTTGTCGAGGATGCGGTCCTGGGCGTCGGCCACCTGCAGGTCCCAAAGGCGGCAGGTGTCGGGGCTGATCTCGTCCGCCACCACCAGCTCACCGCTGGCGGTGAACCCCAGCTCGATCTTGAAATCCACCAACTGCAGCTGCACCGCGGCGAAGAAGCGCCGCAGGCTGGTGTTCACCGCCAGGGCCAAGCGCTCCAGCTCCCGGCGCTGTTCGGCGCTGAGCAAGCCCAACCGCTCCAGCCGGGCATCGGTGAGCAGGGGATCGCCGAAGGCGTCGTCCTTGTAATAGAGATCGAGCAGGGGCGGATCCAAGGGGGTGCCGGGCTCGATCGGCATCTGTTTGCAGAGCGAACCAAAGGCCGTGTTGCGGATCACCACCTCCACCGGCACGATCCGCACCGGCCGCACGTGCATCCAATTCGCCGCCGGCATGCCCAGGTAGTGGGTGGGAATGCCATCCCGCTCCAGCAGCTCAAACAGGCGGGCGGAGATCTGGCAATTGAGCTCCCCCTTGCCCGCCAGCTGGGCCTTCTTGAGGGCGTTGAAGGCGGTGGCGTCGTCCTTGAATTCCACGGCCACCAGGTCGTCCTGATCGGTGGCGAACACGCGCTTGGCCTTGCCTTCGTAGAGCAGCGATCCGAGGGTGATGGCGGTCATGGCAGCGGTTCAGGGCAGGGATGAGGCGTGTCCACCGGGCTGGCGGGGTGAGCGCAGCTGCTGCTGCAGTTGGGC
>JBEBCX010000254.1:0-2615 GCA_041157425.1 Cyanobacteriota bacterium
AACACAAAGCCCTCGGGAGCATCCACGATCCGCGGCGCCTGGCCGGCAAAGGCGCCACCAGCGCGGGGGATCAACCAAAACTTGGCCTGCCCCCCCGGCTGCGACTGCAGACATTGAGCCGCCCCTTTGCGGCCCATCACGTAGGGCAGGGGGTTGAAGGCGATGGCGTTCTGCAGGAACACCGCCCAGTTGGGGGTGATGGCGAAGTCGTGCAGGAAGGCAAAGCCGTTGAAGCTGTCGCGGCGCTCATGCAACAGATCGCCAGCCTTCACGCCATTGGCCGGATCGTCCTCCACCGCGAACTCCATCAGCCGGATGGTGCTGCGGGGGCCGGTCTTCACGCCGAAGGTCACCATCGCCGGCCGGCCGTGGTGGCCGGGATCGAAGCGGGGGTGGGCGCTGAAGGCCTCACCGGGCTTGAGCAGACCCTCGAGGCGCGAGAGCCCTCGGGTTTCGAGCGTGTCGGGATCGAGTGCGTGGGGTTCGGCCGCTTCCCACAGGGCCAGCAGCTGATCGCCGAGGCGCACCACATGGGTGTTGGCGATGTTCTTGAGCCGCAGGTCGAAGGCATTGGCCACGGGGCCGCCGGGCTTCTGGGTGCCAAACACACCGCGGTAGAGAACGCGATCCGCCTGCTCCTCCGCCAGCCAACCCTCCGTGCGCACAAAGCGGTTGCGCAGCTCGGCGCTGCCGCCGGCAAAGCGCAGGGCGGTGATCATGCCGTCGCCATCAAAGGGGTGATGCACCCACTGGCCGCCCCGCTCCAGCCGACCCGGACCATTGCGGTACAGCGTGCCCTGCAGCTCTGGCGGGATCGTGCCGCGGGCGGCCGTGACCGGCACGCCATCCAGTTCCACGCCCACGTTGCGGAAGGCGCTGGCCCAGTCTGCGCGGTCGTAGCCGGTGGCGGCCTTGGCGGGGGTCGCGGAGGTCCCAGTGGCGGTCATGGCGATCGGCGCAGGCGAGCACCGATCATCGCGTAACGGAGTGTTAAGCGCTGAACCGTGGCCTGCCGGGCCGGCGCATGCACGTGGTCAACGTCTCCAAGGGTGGTACCAACTCACTGCGGAAGTGGTACCACCCTTGGACAACTGCCCAACGCGAGGCCTGCCTCAACCGCAGCCATCCGCGCAGGGCCCGGATCAGGCCCCGGCCCGCTCCAGCACGCCCTTGCTGCTGGGCACGGCTCCGGCACGGCGCGGATCCACCTCGGTGGCCAGCCGCAGCGCCCGGGCGAACGCCTTGAACCCGGCTTCCACGATGTGGTGCGAATTCACCCCGTCCAGCTGGCGCAGGTGCAGCGTCAGGCCGGCGTTGTTGGCCACGGCCACGAAGAACTCCTTCACCAGCTCGGTGTCGTAGCTGCCGATTTTCTGGGCCGGGATCGCCAGGCCGTAGCTGAGGTGGGGGCGGCCGCTGCAGTCGAGCGCCACCTGCACCAGGGCTTCATCAAGGGGCGCCACGAAGTGTCCGAAGCGGTGGATGCCGCGCCGGTCGCCGAGGGCCTGCGCCAGGGCCTGGCCGATGGCGATGCCCACGTCCTCGTTGGTGTGGTGGTCGTCGATGTGGGTGTCGCCCACGGCGTTCACCTCCAGATCAATCAGCCCATGGCTGCTGATCTGGTGGAGCATGTGGTCGAGAAACGGCACACCGGTGTTGGCCTGGCAGCGGCCCGTGCCATCGAGGTCGAGCCGAACCCGCACATCGGTTTCGCCCGTAACGCGGTGAATCTCACCGATGCGCATCGACCCAGGCTCCGCGAAACAAACCTCTGGGCCCAGTGTGCCGCTCACATCCCGGTGATGCAGTAGCCGGCATCCACATAGATCACCTGGCCGGTGATGCCGGAGGCCAGGGGGCTGGCCAGGAAGGCCGCCGTGCCGCCCACTTCGTCCTGGGTGACGGTGCGGCGCAGGGGGGCTTTCTCCTCCACGTTGTGGATCATGTCGAGGATGCCGCCGATGGCGCTGCTGGCCAGGGTGCGGATCGGGCCGGCGCTGATCGCATTCACCCGCACCTGCTTCTCGGCCCCCAGCTCGGCCGCCAGGTAACGCACCGAGGCCTCCAGGGCTGCCTTGGCCACGCCCATCACGTTGTAGTTGGGGATGGCGCGCTCGGCCCCCAGGTAGCTGAGGGTGATCACGCTGGCCCCTTCGTTGAACAGGGGCTTGGCATAGCGGCACAGGGGAGCCAATGAATAGGCGCTCACCTCCAAGGCCCGGCCGAAACCCTCGGGGCTGATGGCGGAGTAGTCGCCGATCAATTCATCCTTGCCGGCGTAGGCCAGGCAGTGCACCAGCACATCAATCGAGCCCCACTGCTGTTGCACCCGCTGGAACACCGCCTCGATCTGGGCGGGGTCCTGCACGTTGAGCGGTTCGAACAGGGTGGGGGCCAGGGGGGCGGTGAGGTCGCGCACCTTGCCCTCAAAACGGCCCTTCTCATCAGGCAGGTAGGTCACCCCCAGTTCGGCCCCGGCGGCATGCAGCTGCTGGGCGATGCCCCAGGCGATCGATTTGTTGTTGGCAATGCCCGTGACCAGGGCCTTCTTGCCGCGCAGATCGAGAAGCATGGGGAGCAGCGCCGCCAGCGGCGCCAGGAGAGCAGTCGGGCGA
>JBEBCX010000255.1:0-2599 GCA_041157425.1 Cyanobacteriota bacterium
CCCATGTTGCCGATGCCGATGACTCCAACGCGAACGGGCTGCATGGCGTTGGCCAACGGGCGCACCGATTATCGGGGATCAGGGCTCCTCTTCAACGGCTGGCTCCTGCGGCCGGCGGGTGATCTCCACCCGCTCGATGCGCGGGCCGTCCATGGCCAGGATCAAAAACTGGTGCCCCTTCCAGCGCAGGCTCTCGCCCGGAGCAGGGATGTGCTGCAGCCGCTCCAGCAGGAATCCCGCCAGGGTGTGGTGCTCATCGGATTCGGGCAGCTGCAGGCCCAGCTCACGGTTGAGCTCGTAGATCTCCAGGTCGCCCGCCACCAGCCAGCTGTGTTCTTGCAGCTGCTGCAGGTCGTCCTCCGGGTTTTCGGGGTCGTCTTCGTCGCCCACGATTTCGCTGGTGAGGTCGGCCACGGTCACCAGCCCCTCGGTGCCGCCGTGCTCATCCACCACCACCAGCAGCGGCTGGCCGCTGCGGATCACCGGCAGCAGCTCCGCCAGGGGGGTGGTCTCCTGCACCTTGGTGACGGGACTCACGTAGGGCGCCAGGGGGGAATCGCTGCGCAGCTCCCCCTTGGCGATGGGTTCGGCCAGGCTGCGCAGGTCGAGCAGGCCGCGCACGTCATCGAGGGAGCTGCCAATCACGGGGAAGCGGGCGTGGTTGGTGCTGTGCACCGCCTCCATCAGCTCGGCGAAGCGCACCTCCAGCGGCAGGGTCACCATGCCGGAGCGCGGCACCATCACCTCCCGCACCGGCGTATCGCGCAGGGAGAACAGGCCCTCGAGCATGTCGCGCTCATCGGGCATCAACCCCACCACGCTGTTGGATTCGATCAGCGTTTCCAGCTCATTGGCCGAGAGGGCCGGCACCGGCTGGTCCCAGTTGCGGGGTAGGCCCAACAGGCGCAACAGGCCATCGCCGAGCCGCTCCACCACCACCAGCAGCGGCGCCAGGGTGCGTTGCAGGGCCTCCAGCAGGGGCGCGAGCTTGAGGGCGGTGGCCTCCGGCCGGTGCAGCACCCAGGCCTTGGGCAGCAGCCCCCCCAGCAGGGTGGCAAGCAGCACCAGGGCCACAAACACGGCCAGATCCAGCCAGCGCTGCGGGGGGGCACCCGCCTGCTGCCCCCAGCGCTCCGCCAGGCCGCGGCCGGTCCAGCCCAGGGCAAGGAGCGCCAGGGTCATGCCCAACTGGGTGGCCACCAGGGCCCGCCGCAGCCGCCGCTGCAGCCGGGCCACCGCCGAGGCCCCGGGGGCTCCGTCCTCCTCCAGCAGCTGCACCCGTGAAGGACGCAGGCGAATCAGGGCGAATTCCGAGGCGGCGAAGAAGGCCAGCAGGAACAGCAACGCCGCCGGCAGCAACAGTCGCATCGGAGAGGGAGTGGGGGTCGCGAGGATCGAACTCGCCTAAGGCGGATTATGAGTCCGCTGCATTCACCAGATTGCTAGACCCCCGCAGGTCTGGCCAGCGGGCCTGATTTACCACAGGCCGCGGATGCTGGAGCCCTGCTGCGGCCAACGGGGGGCGGCGCTGGCACCGCAGCTGCCCCGGGGCAATCCTTGGCAGAAGCCGTTGGAGAGGTCGGCCGTGCGCCAGGGCAGGGGGGTGCTCTGCTGCTCCAGCAGCACGCGGTAGGTGGTCTCGAGGGCCGAGCCGTCCCACACGACCGTTTGATCCGGGAAACCAAAGCCCATCACCTTGGTGCCATCGCCGCCGCCCATGGCGATGCCGAGCAGGTCGGTGATCTGGTGGGTGATGTCGATGCCGCGGGCGTAGGGGGAGGTCCAGCCGTAGAAACGGCGCTCCACCAGCTCCGGGGTGGTCACCACCGGGCCGCAGCGGGTCACCTCCACCGGTGCGCCCGCCGCCTGGGGTGCCTCCAGGGTGGTGCTGCACACCACCGGGCCCGCCAAGGCGGGCGCCGCGGGGGCCAGCGAAGCCGCCGCCGCCAGCAGCAGGGGCAACCGCCAACGGGTCACAGCCACACGCGCATCTGGGCGCAAACTAGACATCCCAACCGCCCGCCGCCAGAGGCATGACCGCCCTTCCACCCCTGCCCCAGACCAGCGCCGAGCAGCGGGCGCTGCTGCTGCAGCTGTTGGCGGAGCGCGCCTACCGCCACGGGCAGTTCACCCTGGCGTCTGGGCGCACCAGCTCCCACTACGTGAACTGCAAACCGGTGAGCCTCAGCGGCCCGGGACTGGCGCTGCTCTCCGCCCAGATGCTGGAGCTGGTGGAGCCTGAGGCCGCCGCCGTGGCGGGCCTCACCCTGGGGGCCGACCCGTTGGTGAGCGGCGTGGCCCAAGCGGCGGCCCTGGCCGGCCGCCAGCTCGATGCGCTGATCGTGCGCAAGGAGGCCAAGGGCCATGGCACCGGCGCCTGGCTGGAGGGCCCCCTGCCCGAGCCGGGCAGCCGCATCACCGTGCTGGAAGACGTGGTGACCACCGGCGGCTCCTCGCTCAAGGCGGTGAAGCAGCTGCGCGAGGCCGGTTATGTGGTGGAGCGGGTGGTCACGATCGTCGATCGCCAGGAGGGCGGCCTCGAAGCGATGACCGCTGCCGGCCTGGAGCTGCGCAGCCTGTTCCTGCTGGAGGAGGTGGC
>JBEBCX010000256.1:0-2594 GCA_041157425.1 Cyanobacteriota bacterium
CCCTGGCGGTCGAAATCCATGCCCAGCTGCAGCAGCCGCTCCACGCAGGCCGGTGCCTCCCGCACCAACAGCTCCACCGCCGGCGGGTCGCAGAGGCCACCGCCGGCGCGCAGGGTGTCGTCAATGTGGCTGGCAAAGCTGTCGTCGGGCCGGGTCACCGCGGCGATGCCCCCCTGGGCCCAGCGGCTGGCGGATCGCGGCGCGGTCTCCTTGCTCAGCAGCAGCACCCGCAGCTCCGCCGGCAGCTCCAGGGCCGCCATCAGGCCGGCGGCGCCGCCGCCGACAACGATCACATCCCAGCTGGTGGAGAGCTGCGGCATCGAGCCTCAGGTCTGGTGGGCAACAAAAAAGCCGTCGGGAGGGCCCGACGGCTGGCACCGGTGGCGGAATCTAGGCCGCGTGGTGGCTTCGGTCAGCGGTGCTGATGGGCTCAGCGGTACTGGCCGTCGTTGATGCGGTCAAAGCCTTCGTTGAGGGCGATGGAGGCGGGGGTCACCGTGAAGTTGCCCTTGTACTTCTCCACCAGTTCCTTCTGGCGGGGGGTGAGATCCAGGTTCAGCAGGTCGTCAACGCTGTTGTAGGGGCCGCCCAGCACGATCTTGCCGGCCAGGGTGGGGTACATCCCTGGGAAGGCCTGGAAGCGCCGCACCGAGCAGTTGTTGAGGTCGATCTTGTCGCCGCGCTCAGCAATTTTGTCGTCGGCCACGTTGCGCAGCTCTGCGGCCTGGGCGGTGGGAGCGAGCACCAGGTTGAGCAGCAGGCCGGCCAGCAGCACGCCACCCATGAGCCACGAAACCAGCCGTTTCATCGAAAACTCCGTCTGAACGGGAACCACAGCGCTGCTGGGCAGCCCTGCAAACCTACAGGTGGGATCGCTGTGGCCCCAGCCCCCTTGGGAAGGCTTTTGCAGTTCTTCAGATCAGGCCGCTGAGCTGGGGGGCCCAGAGGGCCGCCGCCAGAAACAGCCCATCCACCGCCAGGGTGGTGGCGATGGCGGAGGCCGCCAGGCGCCAGGCGGGGTCGGGGTGGTGCCAGAAGCGTCGGCACTGCAGGATCAACAGCGCTGCGGCGGAGATCGTGGCCAGCAGGGGCAAGGGGGCCAGCACCCCCAGGGCCGCCCGTTGCAATTCCTGCGCCGCCTGATCCAGGGGCGCCTCGAGCACCAGGGTCCAGCGCTGCATCACGCCCGTGAGCGCCATCACGGCATCGGTGCAGGCGGTGCCCGCCAGGGAGGCCAGATAGAAACTGCCCGCCAGCCGCCACCGCCCCCCCAGGCCTGCCACCGCCAGGGGCAGGGCAAAGGCCTCGATCGGCAGGTGCCACAGCGGATGCAGGCGGAACCAACCCCAAAACAGGCAGCCCCCCAGCCAGCTGCCGCTGAAGCCCACCAGCAGCACGCCGGCGGTGCTCCAGGCGGCGGAGCGCCGCTGGGCCATCACCACTCCCACCAGGAGTAGGGCCGCCGTGAACAGGGCCGCACTGAAGGGGGCCAGGCGCACCCAGGGGGCCTGCAGAAACACCGGCAGGGCCACCAGCAGGGCCCCCGCCACCGGCAGGCTCCAGAGCCCCGCGGCTGGCGGTTCGATGGCCAGCGGGCGGGTGCCCCAGGCCGCCAGGCCCGATGCCGCCAGCGCCGGAGCCGCAGTCTGCAGGGGAAGGCGTGGGGGAGCCCCGATCACCGGGTTGTGAAGAAAGGTGTTCAACCTTAAGGGAGCTGCCGGCCTCGCCCGCGGGCTGGCCAGGGGCGCCGGGGCGCCATAGGGTCGGCCCCAGAGATCAGGGCTCCCATGGGTGCTGTGCCGGTTGAGCAGTCGCTGGGGGTGGTGGAGGCCTGCTGGCGCTATGGGGTGCTGGGGGTGGTGCAGGGGCTCACCGAGTTTCTGCCGATCAGCAGCACGGCCCATCTGAAGGTGGTGCCGGTGCTGCTGGGCTGGGGGGATCCCGGCGTGTCGGTGACGGCGGTGATCCAGCTGGGCAGCATCGCTGCGGTGATCGGCTTTTTCCGCCGCGATCTTCAGCAGGTGGCTCGGGCCATGGGGGCCGCCCTGCGCCAGCGGCGCTGGCAGGAGCCGGATGCGCGCCTGGGGTTGGCGATCCTGCTGGGCACCCTGCCGATCCTGGTGGCGGGTCTGGGGATCAAGGTGTTGGTGCCCGATTTCGACCATTCCCCCCTGCGCAGCCTCACCTCGATCGGAGTGGTGTCGATCGTGATGGCGCTGCTGCTGGGGTTGGCGGAGCAGCTGGGTGCCCGCCGCCGGGCCCTCGATGCCGTGCGCGTGCGCGATGGCTGGTTGGTGGGCTTCGCCCAGGCCCTGGCCCTGGTGCCCGGCGTGTCCCGCTCCGGCAGCACCCTGACTGCGGCCCTGCTGGATGGCTGGAACCGCGCCGATGCGGCCCGCTTTTCGTTTTTGTTGGGCATCCCGGCCATCACCATCGCCGGTCTGGTGGAGTTGAAGGACGCCTTCGAGCAGCCATTGGCCGGCGGTGCGCTGCCCCTGCTGGTGGGGATTGCCAGCTCGGCCCTGGTGTCGTGGCTGGCGATCGCCTGGTTGCTGCGCTTCCTGCAGCAGCACAGCACCTGGTGGTTTGTGGGC
>JBEBCX010000257.1:0-2579 GCA_041157425.1 Cyanobacteriota bacterium
TAGAGGCTGCGGGGCTGGGTTTCAATCAGCTGAATGTCCGCACCGGGGGCATTCTTGTTGGGGATCTTGCTGAGGTCGCTGTAGGTGTGGTCGGGATCCAGGAACAGCGTGAATCCCCCTTTCGGGAAATAGAACCACTCGTCGTAGTCCTCATGGAAATGGGGCAGGGGGCCTGAGCCGGGGGGCACCATGGCTTCAGCCATGGTGTAGGCGTTGCCGGTGTTGCGGCCGGTGCGGGTGAAGGTGAACTGCTCCCCCGGAGGGCCGATGATCAATTCGGGCTCCGGGCTTGGGGTGTAGTCGGGGAACGGAATGCCAACGGTCTGCGCTTGGGCCCACAAAGGCTGCAGCACCAGGGCAGCCAGTGCCAGCAGGCTGGAAGCCAGCAGACGCAACAGACGGGACAAGAGCGGGCGGATCATGGCGGGCATGGCAGCAAAGAATCAGACCTCGGCTTCAATCGCCTTGCGGATGGCGCTCAGCCGTCCGAAGGCTGGGGCCACCTTGTTGAAACCGGCGTAGGCACAGAGAAAGAGCAACAACTCCTCGATCTGGGCGAACGTCACCCCTTGCTTGAGGGCCATGCGGATGTGGGCCTCGTAGGGGGATTCGGGCATCAGGCCCTGGTTGACCACATCGATGGCGATGGTGATCAGCGCCTTGGTGGGCTGATCCAGCAACGGCTTGCCCCACACCTCGCCCGCCACACGGGTGCAAAGGTCACCGAAGGCCGGGTGAACGGCGGAGAGGGCTTGCTGAAGACCGGGGTCGTCCAGCACGGCGTTCGCTGGTGCCACGTTGGATGGTGGGGCGGATCCTGAAAAACCCGACATGTCACGGTGCAATCCAGCCAATCGTGCAGGAGTTGATCCGTTTTGTCAGCCAAGATCGCAACATCTGCCCATCAACACCGCAATAGCTGCGGCGTTCGCCCCAGATGGTGTGCAAATGCTGACGCCTACGTCGGCTCTGCTGCGCCATCAGGGGCCTCGAGCTCCAGCTGCAGGCGGGTCTCGGCCTCGAGGGCACAGCCCTCATCGATCTGGCCCTGGCGGGCTCCGGACACACCGATGCCAGCCAACACCTGGCCGCCATGGCGAATCACCACGCCCCCCGGCAAGGGCGTGATCCCGGCCACGGGCGCCGTGGGCAAGGCCAGCTCGCCCACGGCCAGGGGGTTGCGCCGCAGCAGCTGCACCAGCTCACCGGTTGTGTGCTGGCCCTGGGCCGCCGCCAGGGACACGGCCGTGTAGGCCTTCTGGCGCGAGAGATCTCGGCTGTGGGGGGGGGCGAAGTCATCGCCGAGGTACACCTGCAGACCACCGCCCGGGTCGAGCACGGTCACAGCCACGGCCACACCCTGGCGGCGGCAGGACGCCACCGCCGCATCCGCCAGCAACTCGGCCTGCTCAAGGGGCAGTTGAAGCCGGGTGGTCAAGGCGGCGGCCCAGGTGCCGCGGGGGGTGCCCAACAGCACCACCCCCAACAGCAGCAACCCCCACAACCACCGCTGCAACCACGGGCGCGGGCGGCTCAGCTCAGGTGGTTTTGAGCAGCTCAAGCAGGCGGGGGGAGGCGAACACATCGCGGTAGAAGGTGAGCTGTTCACTCTTGAAGTAGCAGGCCCCGCGGTGGCCGCGGCGCACCCAGCAGACGGTGCCCTTGGCGATGGCTTCGCCACTGGCGTCATCGAGGCAGTGCCATTCAAAGTGCACGAATTCACCCCAGAACATCACGATCGGCCAGCACATGGTGACGCCGGGCTGAGCAATCAGGGCCCACCAATGCTTTTCCCGTTCGGTCTGCTGGTCGAGGCCATAAAACGGACCGTCCTGGCAGAAGTACACGAGGTCGTGGCGGTACTCACCGCGCAGCAGATCGCCACGGCCGCGGCGCAGGGCTTCGCAATGGGTGGGCCACCACTCCTTGTTCTCGCGCTCAATGGTGTCGCGGTCGTAGTCGGCCGTGATCTCGGGGAGGGTGTCCGCTTTGAGGGCAATGAAGCGTTCCGCCTCCTGGATCAGGCGTTCACCCTGCTCGGGCGTCACCAGCCCAGGCCTGGAGAAATCAGCGGAGAGCGATGCGTAGTAGTTCTGCGCCATGGTGGAGGCAATGGTTTTGAAGCTCAGGGGGACCAGGCCCCCGGCAGGTGTTGCTTGAGATAGGCCGCCCCTTCCAGAACGATGCTGGGGGCCGGTGCGCCCAATTGCCGCCAGGTGCGTGTGCGCCGTGCGAGCAGGGGAACCTCAGCATTGAAGGTTTCAATGCTCATCAACGTTGTAGCGGGAAAGTCAGCGATCCACCGCATCAAACGCGGCCAATCCAGATGGCAACGGCCAATCGGGCCGCGGTTGGCCCCGCAAATGTGCACGTGGCGGATGCCGGGACGGTGGGCCTCCAGATCGTTGTAGAGATGCCCTTGCTCGAGGTTGGCGTGGAACAGGTCCGCCAGGATCCCCACCGTGTCCACGCCAATGGCCTGGCGCAGAAGTTCGGTTTGCTCGAGGGTGTTCAGCAGGCTGCTCTGGTAGCGGTTGAGCGGTTCAATGCTGAAGGGCAACCCGCACTGGGCCAAGTCG
>JBEBCX010000258.1:0-2578 GCA_041157425.1 Cyanobacteriota bacterium
TCCAGCAGCAGCAGGCCGCCGCCAAGGGTCAGCCCCAGGGGCCAATGGCGGTTCAGCGTGCGCTGCAGCAGGGTCAACCCGGGCAAGTCTGTGGTGCAGCTGGTTTAGCTCAGCTGGTGGGACCTGCACAGACCCAATAACGTTGAGGGCACATGCGCAACCCCGGCCCCCCATGGGTGGTGTCAGCAGCCTGAAGGCCCGGGGAGACACCCGCGCGGCGGTGCAGCGGGTGCTGCTGGTGGCCCTGGCGGTGAACGTGAGCGTGAGCCTGCTCAAGCTGGTGATCGGCCTGCTCACCGGCTCCCTGGCGGTGCTGGCCGATGCCATGCACAGCGCCACCGACGGCCTCTCCAGCCTGATGGGGCTGATCACCAACAACCTCTCCGACCCCACCCCCGACCGCGACCACCCCTACGGCCACGACAAATACGAGGCCCTGGGCGCCCTGGCCATCGCCGGCTTCATCCTGGTGACGGCCCTGGAGATCCTGCGCACCGCCATCAAGCGCATCGCCGGCGGCCTGAGGCCCCTGCAACTCGATGGCCACGACCTGGTGCTGCTGCTGGTCGTGCTCGGCTGCAACCTGCTGCTGGCCGGCTACGAGCGCAGCGAAGGGCGCCGGCTGGGCAGCCAGCTGCTGCTGGCGGATGCCAAACACACCACCAGCGACATCTGGACCACTGTGGTGGTGTTGATCGGGCTGGCGGGGGCCGTGGGGCTCGGCCAAAACTGGCTCGATGTGGCCCTGGCCATCCCCCTCTGCTTGCTGCTGGTGCGGGTGTGCTGGCAGGTGCTGCGCAGCAACCTGCCCTGGCTGGTCGACCAGATCGCCATCGCCCCGGAGGCCATCCATGAGGTGGCGATGGGGGTGCCCGGCGTGCTCAACGTGCACGACATCGCCAGCCGCGGCGTGCTCGGTCAGCGGGTGTTCATCGAGCTGCACATGGTGGTGGACGCCAACGACCTGCCCACCGCCCACCGGATCACCGAACTGGTGGAGGAGCACCTTGAGCAGCGCTTCGGCCGGGTGCGCTGCACGATTCACCTGGAGCCGCGCGAGTACGCCATCTCGGACATCACCTTCCGGGGGACCCATGGCTGAGCGGGCCGCCACCGCCAGCGCCTGGCGCCAGCTGCTCACCCCGGCCCTGCGCCAGCGGATCGAGCAGCTGCTGGAGGCCCAGCAGGGCCAGCGGGGCTGGAGCGCGGAGCGGCCGGTGCTGCTGCTGGAGCGCTGTTGGCTGCGCCTGAAGGCGGTGCCCGTGGCCCAACTGGCGGTGGCCCTGCCCCCCGACAGCAGCGCCGAGGCGCCGGAGCTGAGCCGTTTCCGCCAGCTGCGGGCCGAGGGCTGCGAGGGCCTGGTGGCCCAGGAGCAGTGCTGGCGTGAATTCGGCCGCGAGGCCTGCTCCGAGGCCCTGCGCCGCTTCTGGCGCGCCCAGGAGCAGGGCAACCACGGCTGGACCTTCGAGCGCTACCTGGAGCTGGTGGAGCACTACCGCCGACACCTGGAGGCGGAGGGGCCACGGCCCGTGCCGTTGCTGGTGCTGGCGCGGCAGGGCAGCGGTGCCCCCCACGACCTGCACTGGTGCTGGCCGGGCCCTCAGTCCATAGGGCACACTTTCAGCTGATGTCCTGACAGGTGTGCGGCCATGGCCGACGGTGATCGCCAGAGCTTCGTTCAGCGCGGTGAGCGCGGCCCCCGCGAGGGCGGCAACCGGGACGCCGGTGGCTTCCGCATTCGGCTGAGCGACAACGAGATGCGCTCCGCCCGCGCCGTGCAGGAGGCCTTCGGCGTGCGCTCCACCGTGGCCGCCCTGGGCCTGTCGCTGCGCACCGTGGCCCAGCTGCTCGAGGAGGGCAAGCTCGATGAGGTGGTGGCGCAGCACCGCGCCAACGCCGGCAGCCGCCCCGGCGGTGGCGGTGGTGGTGATCGCCGCGGCCCCCGCCCCGAGCGCGGCGAGCGCCCCGCCGGCGGCAACCGTCCCAACCCCTTCGCCCGGCCCGCCCGCCCGGCGGCCCCTGAGCCCGTGGCCGAGCCCATCGCCGAGCCCTCTGAGGCGGCGGTCGAGGCCGCGGCTGAGGCTGTTGAGGCCGCCCCTGAGGCCAGCGCAGAAGCGACCAGCGACGGGGCAGCCGACTCAAGCACCGACGCAGCCGCTGAGGCCTGAGGCCCGCCGCGGCTGGGCGGCAGGCAGAATCCGCCCAGCCATCAGCGGTTTCGGATGCCACGCGCCAGGGTTCTCTCAGGGGTTCAGCCCACCGGATCCCTGCACCTGGGCAACTGGCTGGGGGCGATCCGCAACTGGGTCGACCTGCAGGACACCCACGACACGTTTTTCTGCGTGGTGGATCTGCACGCCATCACCGTGCCCCACGATCCGCAGCGCCTGGCGGCTGACACCCGCAGCACCGCCGCCCTCTACCTGGCCTGTGGCATCGATCCGGCCAAGGCCACGGTGTTTGTGCAGAGCCATGTGCCAGCCCACAGCGAGCTCTGCTGGCTGCTCAACTGCGTCACGCCGCTGAACTGGCTGGAGCGGATGATCCAGTTCAAGGAGAAGGCCGTGAAGCAGGGCGA
>JBEBCX010000259.1:0-2551 GCA_041157425.1 Cyanobacteriota bacterium
CGCCCGCTGCTGTTGGACCTCACCGTGCAGGGCCAGACCCAGCAGTTGGCCAGGCCGGGGCAGCAGCGCCGTTGGTTGGATCGCTTTGCCGGGGAACCGTTGCAGGCCCTGTTGGCACCGGTGGCCGAGGCCCACCGCGCCTGGCGTGGCGCCGCCCAGGCCCTGGAGCGGGCCCAGGCCAACTGGGAGCAGCTGCAGCAGGAGCGGGAGCGGCAGGAGCAGTTGCTGGCGGATCTGGAGGCGGCCCAGCTGGAGGATCCCGCCGAGCGGGAGCAGCTTCAGGCCGAGGAAAACCGCCTGGCCCATGGGGTGCGGCTGCAGCAGGGGGTGATGGGCCTGATCGGCCGGTTGGTGGAGGGGGCGGAGGAGGCCCCTTCCGTGCTCGATCACCTGGCGGCCTGCGAGGGCGAGCTGGCGGCCATGCAGCAGCTGGATCCCTCGTTGCAACCGCTGCTGGAGCGCTGCAGCGACGGGTTTGCCCAGCTGCAGGACCTGGCCCGTGAGCTGGATCGCTACGGCGCCGCCCTCGACAGCGATCCAGAGAGCCTCGGGCAGCTGCAGGAGCGCATCGCCCAGCTGAAGGCGTTGGAGCGCCGCCACGGCAAGGATCTCGAAGCCTTGATCGCCTGGCGCGATGCCCTGCGGGAGCAGCTGGCCCCCGGAGGCGGTGAGGCCAGCCTGCAGGCCCTGGAGGCGGCGGAGCGCTCGAGCCGCGCCGCCCGTGACCGGGCCAATGGCCAGCTGTCCGCTGCTCGGCAGGCCGCGGCAGAGGCGCTGCAGGAGATGTTGCTGGCGCGGCTGCGGCCGATGGGGCTCACCCATGTGCGCTTTGCCGTGGCGATTGAGCCCGCCGCCCCCACGGAGGAGGGGGCCGATGCGGTGCAGTTTCTGTTTTCCGCCAACCCCGGCCAACCGCTGGCCCCCCTGGCGGAGGTGGCCTCGGGTGGTGAGATGTCGCGCTTTCTGCTGGCGCTCAAAACCTGCCTGGCGGCCGCCGACCCCCACGTGACGCTGCTGTTCGATGAAATCGACGCCGGTGTGAGCGGCCGCGTCAGCGGGGCCATGGCCGAGTTGCTGCAGCAGCTCGCCGCCCAGCGCCAGGTGTTCTGCGTGACCCACCAGCCCCTGGTGGCCGCCGCCGCCGACCACCACTTCCGGGTGGCCAAGGAGGTGCAGGACGGCCGCACCCACACGCGAGTGTCCCAACTGCGGGACACTCAGGCCCGCCAGGCGGAGCTGGCGGAACTGGCCGGCGGCGATTCCGGTGAAACCCGCAGCTACGCCGCCAGCTTGTTGAAGAAGGCGGCGTGATTAGGGCCGCTGGACCGCAGGTTGGATTCCGAGAGCTGCTGCGAGCTGCTCCAGGGAGCGATCAAAGCTCTTGAAGGTTGCACAGCCTTCGCTGCGCAGCAGGTGCAGGGCATCGGCGAAGTCGAGGCCATGGCGGTGAAGCTCCAGTGCCTGCCGCACCAGGTCCTCTTGTTCGAGGTGGAGTTGCGTGATGTCCATTAGGCCCTCAAAGGCCTGGATCACCGCTGGTGGGGCCAGCTTGTAGGCCCCCCTCAGCACCCATTCCAGTTCCAGAACGACCGTGATCGGCACAAAACAAGCGGCGCTGGCGTCGATCAGATCGGCCACCTGCAGGGCCTGTTGCGGGTCGTCGTTGGTGACGAGCCGGGCCAGCAGGTTGGTGTCCAGGGCGATCGGCAGGCTCATGGCAAGGGTTTTTTCGCCTGCCGTGCGGGATCCATGGCTTCAAGGGTCAGGGTTGGACCTCGATAGCCGCTGCAACCGATCCGTTCCCGCGCCGATGAAGCGTGTCCTGCCCCATGGGGTTTGAGGTGCAACCCATCGGCCTCAAGGTTCAGGGCAAGCCGATCACCGGGCTGCAGCCCCAGCAGCTGCCTTAGGCGCGCTGGGATCACCAGTTGCCCCTTTGACGACAGGGTGAGCAGGGCGTCCATCGGTGGTGAAGGGCGGATCGGGTGCCGATGCTTACCAAGGTAAGTCGCTTGTTGCCCAATGGCTGGCTGGTGACCTCAGCATTCCCCAGAACGGACATCGTGGGCCCCTGTCCCCCAATCAACCCCCGTAGAATCCTGCGTTCTTGAGCCCTTTGGATGCCTCGCGCCCTCGCCCAGAGCGTGTCTGAAAAAGCGGCGCTGCAGGCCCTCAATGGCGGCTCTGTGGAGGACGTGATCCGGGTGCGGGGCGCCCGCCAGCACAACCTCAAGAACGTCGACGTCACCATCCCGCGCAACAAGCTGGTGGTGTTCACCGGGGTGAGCGGCAGCGGCAAGAGCTCCCTGGCATTCGACACGATCTTTGCGGAGGGTCAGCGCCGCTACGTCGAGAGCCTCTCGGCCTACGCGCGCCAGTTCCTCGGCCAGGTGGACAAGCCTGATGTGGATGCGATCGAGGGGCTGTCTCCCGCCATCTCGATCGACCAGAAGTCCACCAGCCACAACCCGCGCTCCACGGTGGGCACGGTCACCGAAATCCAGGACTACCTGCGCCTGCTGTTCGGCCGCGCCGGCGAGCCCCATTGCCC
>JBEBCX010000260.1:0-2530 GCA_041157425.1 Cyanobacteriota bacterium
TGGCGCTCGTTGTAGGTCTGCTGGATGGCGCGGCGGCGCTCCGTTTCCGAAATCGCCTTGGCCATGCTGTCGGTGAGGTTGTCGGCATAGAGCAGCGCCACCCCCTCCACGTGGCGGGCGGCGCGGCCGATGGTTTGGATTAGCGAGCGCTCCGCCCGCAGGAACCCCTCCTTGTCGGCATCGAGGATCGCCACCAACGACACCTCCGGTAGGTCGAGCCCTTCGCGCAGCAGGTTCACCCCCACGAGCACGTCGTATTCACCGTTGCGCAGGTCTTGGATGATTTCGATCCGCTCGATCGAGTGGATCTCCGAGTGCAGATAGCGGACCCGCACGCCGTTCTCCGCCAGGTAGTCGGTGAGGTCTTCCGCCATGCGCTTGGTGAGCGTGGTCACCAGCACCCGCTCCTGCTTCTCGGCCCGCTGCCGAATCTCCCCGAGCAGGTCGTCCACCTGGCCATCGGTGGGGCGCACCTCCACGATCGGGTCGAGCACTCCGGTGGGGCGGATCACCTGCTCCACCACCTGGCCTTGGCTCTGGGTCATCTCCCAATCGCCCGGAGTCGCGCTCACGAAGATCGTCTGCTGGGCCTTCTCCCAGAACTCCGAACCCTTGAGCGGCCGGTTGTCGGCGGCACTGGGCAAGCGGAACCCGTGCTCGATCAGCACCTGCTTGCGCGACTGGTCGCCGTTGTACATGGCCTGCAACTGGCTGCAGGTCACGTGGCTTTCGTCCACCACCAGCAGCCAGTCGTCGGGGAAGTAGTCGATCAGGCATTCCGGGGGTGTGCCCGCCGGTCGGCCCGCCAGGTGCCGGGCGTAGTTCTCCACGCCGTTGCAGTAACCCACCTGCTCCAACATCTCCAGGTCGTAGGTGGTGCGCTGCTCCAGGCGCTGGGCCTCCAGCAGCCGGCCCTGCTCGTTGAGCACATCCAGGCGTTCGCGCAGCTCCAGGCGAATCGCCTTGATCGCCTCCGCCAGACGCTCCTTGGGCGTCACGAAGTGCTTGGCCGGGTAGATGTTGATCGTCTCGAGGCTCTGCAGGATCTCGCCGGTGGTGGGGTCCACGTAGCGGATCGCCTCCACCTCATCGCCGAACAGCTCGATCCGCACCAGCCGGTCTTCGTAGGCGGGGCCGATCTCCAGCACGTCGCCGCGCACGCGGAAGCGGCCCCGGGAGATTTCCAGGTCGTTGCGGGAGTACTGGTTGTTCACCAGCTCCCGTAGGGACCCCCGCAGGTTGAGGGTTTCACCCACCTGGAAGCGCACCGCGGCCTTGAGGTATTCGCTGGGGATGCCCAGGCCGTAGATGCAGCTGATCGAGGCCACCACGATCACATCGCGGCGTTCAAACAAGGAGCGGGTCGCCGAGTGGCGCAGCATGTCGATCTCTTCGTTGATCGACGCCGTCTTGGCGATGTAGGTGTCGGAGACGGGCACATACGCCTCCGGCTGGTAGTAGTCGTAATAGGAGATGAAATATTCAACGGCGTTGTGCGGGAAGAACTCCCGCAGCTCGTTGCAGAGCTGGGCCGCCAGGGTTTTGTTGTGGGCCAGCACCAACGCCGGACGCCCGGTTTGGGCGATCACATTGGCGATGGTGAAGGTCTTGCCGGTGCCCGTGGCCCCCAGCAGGGTCTGGTAGCGCTCGCCCCCATCGACGCCCGCCACGAGGCCCTTGATGGCCTCGGGCTGGTCGCCTTTGGGGACGTAGGGGGCCTGGAGCTTGAAGGGGCTCGCCATCGGGCCATTCTCGCGGCAGGCCCCGTGGGGCTGTGGCTTCAGGCGGCCACGCGGCTCACGCTGCCCAGGGCGTCGCGCAGGCTGCGCACCACGGCCACCATGGCCAGCTCATCGCCGAGCTTGTTCACCGCCGAGCCCACGCCCACGCCGGCGGCGCCGGCGGCGATCGCCATCGGCAGGGTCACGGCCGACAGACCCGAGGCACACAGCACGGGCACAGCCGTCTCGGCAGCGGCCAGGGCACGGCTGATGCTGTGGGCCGCCGCCAGGGTGGGGGCTGCCTTTTCGATCAGGCCGAGGCTGCCGGCGCTGAAGGGCTTGGCGCTGGTGCCGCCCTCGGTCTGAATCAGGTCGGCGCCGGCGGCCACCAGGTCAACGGCCAGTTGCTCCTGCTGGTCGAGGGGCAGCACGTGGGGCACGGTGACGCTCAGCACCACCTCGGGCAGCAGGGCGCGGGTGCGGCGGGTGAGGTCGAGCACCTCAGCGGCATCGAACACACGACCCAGGGGGTAGAAGGCGTCGTAGTTGCCGATTTCCACCAGGGCGGCGCCGGCGGCCACGGCGGCGGGGAACAGCTCGGGATCCACGGCACTCACGCAGATCGGCAGGCCGGACACGCGGGCCGCCAGCCGCACCAGCTCGGGATCGCAGGCCACGTCAATCAGATCGGCACCGCCCAGACCTGCGGCGCGGCTGATGCGCTCCACGCTGGCGGCATCGAAATTGGTGAGGCCGGCGATCACCTTGAGGGCGCGGCGCTCGGTCAGGGCCAGACGCAGGGCAGCGGG
>JBEBCX010000261.1:0-2782 GCA_041157425.1 Cyanobacteriota bacterium
CCTCGACCAGGCTTGCGCCCGTTTCGCCAGCAAGCTCAATGGCGCCGTGCAGTCCGGTGACACCGCCAAGGCCCAGAAGATTTATCAAGTGGGCAGCCAGCGCATCGCCAGCCGCTTCAACGGCGCCACCTGCCCCAACGTGCAGGCGCCGGCACCCGCCCCCGCACCAGGCAACTAAACCCCGGCACCCCCCATGCGCCGCCTCAGCTGGCAGGAGTTCGACCGGGCGGTGGAGCAGCTCGCCGCCCATGCCCGCCAGCTGCCGGAACCGTGCGGCATCCACGGCGTTCCCCGCGGCGGACTGGTGCTGGCGGTGGCCCTCAGCCACCGGCTGGAGCTGCCGCTGCTGGAGCAGCCCCGCCCCTGGAGCAGCCCCGCCCCGGTTGCCTGGTGGTGGACGACGTCTACGAAACGGGGCAGACGTTGGCCCCCTATCGCCGTCTGAGCGGTTGCCAGGTGCTGGTGTGGGTCAGCAAGGTGCCGCCCCAGTGGTGGCATGCGGCGGAGGTCACCAGCTCCGAAGCGTGGCTGCTGTTCCCCTGGGAACACGAGGAAGCGGCACAGCGCGATGAAACGCTCTACCGCCAGTCGCGCCCATGAGCCGCCGCCGCCTCTACCTGGCCTCCCCCTACGGCTTCTCCCCCCATTGGCGGCAGCGGCTGCTGCCGGATTTCATCGCTGCCCTGGAGGGCCTGGGGCTGGAGGTGTGGGAGCCCTTCAGCCGCAACGGCCAGGTGGATCTGGCCCAGCCCGGATGGGCCTGGCGCGTGGCCCAGGCCGACCTGCAGGACGTGCGCGACGCCGATGGGCTGCTGGCGATCGTGAACGGCACCCCACCCGATGAGGGGGTGATGCTGGAACTGGGGGCCGCGATCGCCCTCGGGAAGCCGGTGTTTCTCTACCGCGACGACTTCCGCCGCTGCAGCGACTCGGAGGACTACCCGCTCAACCTGATGGTGTTCAGCGGCTTGCCGCAGGAGGGTTGGCAACGCTGGCTGTATGGCTCCCTGGAGGAGCTGTCCGACCCCACCAAAGCACTCGTGCAGTGGGTGCGGGGCGAGAACGCCTGATGCGGCCGTTGCCAGGGCCGGCCTCAGCCTTCGGCGTCCTCGTCGTCCCATTCGGCCGCCAGGGCATCGAGGGCGTCAAAGCGGCCCTGCTGAATCAGAAGGGCGCTCTGCTGCGCCAGCCAGCGGCGCTGCTCAGGGGCCAACGTGGCCGCGAAGGAGCGCTGGGGGGCGCGTCCGGCGGCGCGGCGGGGAAGATCCACCAGATCTGGTGCAAAGCCAGACCGTATCCACCGCCGCTGGTGTGACAACGGCCAGCCCTGGGGATCACAGGAAGTCTTCAGGGTTGGCTGAGTAGATGCACGGATGGCGGCCCCAAACGGGCCCGCTTGCATGGGCCCGTGGGAGATGGGGCCCCCAGCGGAAGCCTGGCTGGGGGATTTCTTCCAGGCCCTTCGCCCATGGCTTCAGCCGGTGAAGCTCAACCGTTCAGATCGTTGGGGCGGCGCAGCACGAACACCACCCCCGCGGTGAGCAGCGCACCGATCACCACCATGGCGGTGATGGCAGCGGTGTAGTCGGTTTCCATCGCCCTGGTGCACAGATCACCTGCACCGTACGCCGGCCGCTTCGTGAAGTTCTGGCCGGATGGGCCGTGGTCAGCCTCGGAAGGGATCAGGCTGACGGCATGGGTCTCAGCCACTGCCCCCTGTGCATCGCCCTGGCGGTGCTGTCAGTCCTGCGGGCGGGGGCGCACCTCAGCCTGCTGGGCCTCAGCCTGCTGCCGGGCCCGGGCCCGCAGGGCCGCCCGATCATCGGGGGTCGCCAGCAGGGCCTCAAGCCGCTGCAGCTGGGCCTCCCGCTTGGCCCGCTCCGTGGCCAGCCTCCACATCAAGGACATCAACCCAGCGCCTGCTGAGCGGACCCTAAGGAGCACCCCAGCGGCCGGCCACCACCGCAACGATCCGGTGTGCAGAAGCGCACACGGCCGTGGCATCGCTTGTGCGCCAGGCTGCGCTGCACACAATGCAGGGCATGCCTTCACCCCATGCCGTTGTGGCCACCAAGCGAGCAACGCCACACCAGCGCAGGGGCTACTCGATTCGCTTCCGCAACGAGCGGCACACGCTCTCCGAGTGCTGCCTCTACGCCAACAGCCATGAGGAGGCGCGCCATCTGGCCATGGAGCTGCACCCCCATCTGCGCCATCACCCCAACCAGATCGACCTGATCTGGTGCCACGAACGCGACTCAGCCCACCACCCGTGAGGCCAAGGGCTCGGCGTGCAGCGCCGGATGAACGATGTCCACGATCCGGCCCAGCTCATCGATGATGTAGTGCCGCTGGCGGGTCTGGCGGGCGCGGGCCAGCGAATGGCGGATCGCCGAGGGCAGATCGTCTTGATCGCATTCGCTTCTGTAGCCGCCGTGCTCCAGCCGGCTGACAACGGAGTAGCGCATGGGATCGGGACAACCGGGTCATCCCAGAGGTAATGAAGCGCACCAAGGGGCGGGCATGGCCTTGGAATTGATTTAAGAATTCGACCTGTGCCTCCCCTTCGGGGCGGTGTTGCATCGGTGTCCATGCCCTCCGCCCCCGGCAGCCCAGCCCAGCCCGTCGACCTGCAGCGGCTGTGGCGCAACCGCCCGTTCCGCCAGTTCTGGCTGGCCAACATGATCTCCAACCTGGGCACCAGCGCCTTCGTGATGGCGATGACCTGGCTCACGGTGAAGAGCTACGGCGCCCACGGCATCGCCCTGCTGGCCCTGGGCTA
>JBEBCX010000262.1:0-3967 GCA_041157425.1 Cyanobacteriota bacterium
GCTCCGCTGCCGCAGGGCCGTGATCACTTCGGCGGCGCCCGGCAGCTCCGGCGCCAGGGTCACCAGAGCGATCTCGTCCTCAAAGCCGGCGATCCGCGCCTCCAGGGCCGCCGGGCTGGGGGCCGCCAGGTGCTGGCTGGGGTGGGCGCCCCGGCGGGCCGGCGCCAGAAACGGCCCCTCCAGGTGGGCCCCCAGCAGGCGGCAGCGCCCAGGGCGGTGCTCAGACCGCGCCTGGCGCAGCACCGTGAGGGCCTGGCGCAGCTCCGGCACGCCGCAGGTCACCAGGGTGGGGGCGATCGCCTCCACCCCGTCGCTCCACAGCAGCTCCAGCAGCTCCAGCAGCCGCGGCAGATCGCCGGGCTGGAGTTCGGGGAAGGCCAGCCCCAGGCCCCCATTGATCTGCAGGTCCACGCCGCCGGGGCTGAGCCAGTCGCCGTGCCAGTCATCGCCGCTGGCGACGCTGCCATCGGGCAGGGGCTCCAGGCTGCACAGGCGCTCGCCTTCATCCAGCCCCAGCCGCCACAGCCCGGGGCTGGCCGGCAATCGAACGTTGGTGAGCCAGCGCATCGGAGCGGAGTGGCTGGCCCCGGGGCCAGAACGGGAGACAATGACAGTCTTGCCGCGCTTGGCCCCGTTGGACGCCTCCCCCGCTGATCAGACCCCGCGGGTGGCGGTGGTGATGGGCAGCGATTCCGACCTGCCCACCATGCAGCCGGCGGTGGAGATGCTGCAGCGCTTTGGGGTGGCCTGTGAGGTGCGGGTGCTCTCGGCCCACCGCACCCCCCGCGAGATGGTGGCCTTCGCGGAGGCCGCCGCCGGCCGCGGCTTCAAGGTGATCATCGCCGGCGCCGGCGGCGCCGCCCACCTGCCCGGCATGGTGGCCTCGCTCACCACCCTGCCGGTGATCGGGGTGCCGGTGCAGACCCGCGCCCTCTCGGGCGTGGATTCGCTGCACTCGATTGTGCAGATGCCCGCTGGCATCCCGGTGGCCACGGTGGCCATCGGCAACGGCGCCAACGCCGGCCTGCTGGCGGCCCAGATCCTGGCCACCGCCGATGCCGCGCTCTCCCGGCGCCTGGAGGCCTACCGCTGCGAGCTGCACGATCAGGTGGTGGCCAAGGACGGCCGCTTGCTGGAGCTGGGCAGCGCCGCTTACCTGGCCCAGATGTCGTAGCTGCTCGGCAGGGAACACCGATGCTCGAGCGCCTGGTTCTGCCCCTGTGGCTGCGGCTGAGCCTGGCCCTGCCGCTGCTGGCCCTCAATCTCTGGGTGCTGCGCCAGCTGCTGCTTCCCCTGGCGCCGTTCCCGGCCTTGTTTGTGGCGGCGGCGTTGATCGCCTTCCTGCTGGATCTGCCCACCCGTTGGCTGGCCCGCCGCGGTTTGCCCCGCCAACTGGCGGTGCTGGCGGTGGTGGGTGTGGGCCTGGCGTTGTTGGTGCTCTCAGCCCTGTGGCTGCTGCCGCGGTTGGTGGAGCAGTTGGGGGAACTGATCAATGCCCTGCCGGGCTGGCTGTCGGAGGGGGAGCAGTGGCTGGATCGGCTCGAGGCCTGGGCCGCCGACCGCCACCTGCCCACCGAATTCACCGACCTCAGCAGCACCCTGTTTCGCCCGGGCCAGCCAGCTGGCCAGCCAACTCAGCCAGCGGCTGCTGGGCATCCTTGGCGCCACGGTGGGCATCACCGTGAACACCGTGATCGTGGCGGTGCTGGCGGTGTTTCTGCTGCTGGGCGGGGAGGGGATCGTGGCGGGGCTGGCCCGCTGGTTGCCCGAGGGGGTTCGCGGGCTGGTGCTGACCACCATCGGCCGCACCTTCCGCGGTTACTTCGCCGGCCAGGTGCTGCTGGCCTTGATCCTCAGCGGCCTGCAGATCCTGGTGTTCACGCTGCTGGGCATTCCCTATGGGGTGCTGTTCGCCGTGGCCATCGGCTTCACCACCCTGGTGCCCTACGCCAGTGCGGTCACGATCGTGCTGGTGAGCCTGCTGCTGGCCCTGGAGGATCCCCGCACGGGCCTTGAGGTGCTGGCGGCTGCCATCAGCGTGGGCCAGGTGGTGGATCAGGGCATCCAGCCCCGCCTGATGGGCAGCATCGTGGGGCTGCAACCGGCGTGGCTGCTGGTGAGCCTGCCGATCGGCAGCCGCGTGGGCAGCCTGATGGGGTTCGGGGATCTGCTGGGGTTGCTGTTGGCCGTGCCGGTGGCCAGCTGCCTCAAAACCTTCTTCGATGCCTGGGCCCAGCAGCGGGGCCTCAGCCAGCCTGCGGAATGATGCCGGCGGCCCCCAGGTGGGCCAGCACCTGTTCCACGCTCTGCTCGAGGCTCTGGCTGCCGGTGTCCACCCGCAGCTCCGGTGTCTCGGGGGCTTCGTAGGGGCTGGAGATGCCGGTGAACTCCTTGATCTCCCCGGCGCGGGCCTTGGCGTAGAGCCCCTTGGTGTCCCGCTCTTCGCACACCGCCAGATCCGCGGCGCAGTGGATCTCGATGAAGTCGCCGTTGGCCACCAGGGCCCGGGCCCGGTCGCGGTCGGCCTTGAACGGCGACACGAAGGCGGTGAGCACCACCACGCCGGCATCCAGGAACAGCTTGCTCACTTCACCGATGCGGCGGATGTTCTCCTCGCGGTCGGCGTCGGAGAAGCCCAGGTCCTTGCAGAGGCCGTGGCGGATGTTGTCGCCATCCAGCACGTAGCAGGCCAGGCCCCGCTCAAACAGCGCCGCATTCACGGCGTTGGCCAGGGTGCTCTTGCCGGAGCCGCTCAGGCCGGTGAACCAGAGGATGGCGCTGCGGTGGCCCCGCTGCTGGGCGCGGGCGGCCCGATCCACCGAGGCGTGATGCCAAGCGATGTTGGTGGAGGCCCCCTGGTTGGTGAGCTCGCCGTAGGGAACCGAAGGGGCGGCCATCGTGCGCTGCTGAAAGCTGAGGGGCCAAGTATCTCCCCTGGCCTGCGGGCGGATCAGGGGCCGCCGCGTTGGCACCCCACCGCGGCCACTCACCCCCCCGCCTGCTTGGGCCGGTAGCCCGCCTGCTGCAGCACCTCCAGGGCCGCCGCCACCTGGTCGCCCTGCAGCTCGATCAGGCCGTCCTTGAGGGTGCCGCCGGTGCCGGCGCGGGCCTTGAGGGTTTTGAGCAGGGCCTTGCGCTCCGCCTCCGGGGCCTCCAGTCCGCTGATGGCGGTCACCAGCTTCCCCCCCTTGCCCGCCTTGGTGCGTTGCACCCGCACCCGTTGCTGGGCCTTTGGTGTGGCCGCCGGCTCCGGCCCCGTGCTGCGGGCCAGGCTCTCCGGCCTGCTGAATTCCTGCCAGCCCCCCTTGGCCATCGCACCGGTTGTCGCTACACCCAGTTGAGCGCAGCCGCCGTTCCCATCGACCTGCCACCCCTGCAGATGGAGTTGCTGCGGCTGGGGTTGCGGGGGGAGCCGGCCCGCGAGATCTGCTCACCCCAGGTGGCCGGGGCCGCTCCGGGGCTGCTGGCGTCCTTCAGCGGCAGCTCCCCCTGCCGCCGCGAGGCCAGCCGCATTCGCATCGATCAGCCGCCCGGTTGGCCCCCGCTGCCGCCACCACCACCGCCCGCCGCCGCTGCGCCGGCTTCGCCGCCCTGATCGCGGCTTTCTACGCTGGGGCGATTCCGCTCAGGCGCCGCCGGTGACCAGCACGTTCCCCCAGGTGGATCTCGGCTCCGTGGATCCGGCTGCCCTTGCGCTCGGCGCCCGCCCCAACGGCCTGGGCCGCTACGGCCAGTTCGGCGGCCAGTACGTGCCGGAAACCCTGATCCCCGCCCTGGCGGAATTGGAGCAGGCCGCCGCTGAGGCCTGGAAGGATCCCGCCTTCACCGACCGGCTCAACCACCTGCTGCGCACCTATGTGGGGCGCCCCAACCCGCTCTACGAGGCGGAGCGCCTCACGGAGCATTACCGCCGCGCTGAGGGCGGTCCGCGCATCTGGCTGAAGCGCGAAGACCTCAACCACACCGG
>JBEBCX010000263.1:0-3253 GCA_041157425.1 Cyanobacteriota bacterium
CTTCACCAGCTGCTCCGCCGCCTCCAGGGTGCCGATCGGATCCGGCAGCAGGTGCCTGGCATCGGGGATCACCTCCAGTTTCACGAAGGTGTTGTCCTCTTGGCCCGCCAATTTGGCCAGCTCACGGCCGAGTCGGGCCACACGGATCGCTTCCTCCGCCGTGGCGCAGCCAGCGGTGTTGGGCAGCATCCAGATGCGGCTCCAATCGATCGCTTCCATCAGCCCCTCATGGCCGGCGGCCTGGGTCTGCACACGGCGCACCGCCACCGTGACGATCTCGCAGCCACTGCTCGCCAGGCTGGCTTGCATCGCCTCCAGGCTCGGGTACTTGCCCGTGCCGGTCATCAGGCGGCTGCGGAAGCGCCGCCCACCGATCACCAGGGCATCGCGGTCCTGGCTGTCGAGCGCGCTGGGTGCGGTGGGCACAGTCACGGCAAAGGGAGTGGCCATGCAGCGAACGTACCGCGCGGGACCAGCCTGCGAGTGCTGGGCCCCTTAGCCTGGCGGCATTGCTGTGAACGGTTCCGTGATCCCCCTGCTTCTGGCCGCCACGCCATTGATGGTGCAAGGGGCCGCCGGCCCCAGCCAGCCGGTTCAGGTGCAGACCTTCGACCCGGTGGCCCGGGCGGCGGTGATGGCCCAGCAGATTCCCCGCCAGTGGAGCGGCACCTATGAAGGTTTTGCCGGGGGTGGCCCCTTCCCCGTGCAGCTGCGGCTGAACTCGGTCACCGCGATGGGCCAGATGGTGGATGTGCGCGGTGAGATGAGCATTGGCACCACCACGCTGCCGGTGCAGGGCAATCTCAACGCCAACTCGGATCAGCTGCTGCTGCTGCTGCTGGGGGAGGTGCCGGCCGCAGGCCTGGAGAACGGCGGGCGCTTCGTGGGGCTTCAGGGGTTCAGCCTGGCGGGCTGGCAGGCCCCCCGGCAAACCAACCCCGGCGGCACCCTGGTGATGAATCCTGTGGTGTCCGGCGGCAAGGCGTTGCCGGTGCGCGGCCTCTGGTGAGGCCCAAAGCACCCCTCAGGCCGCGGTGCGCTCCAGCCGCTTGAGCCGTTTGCGGGCGGTGCGGTTGCCACTGTCGAGCTCCAGCACCTGCTGGTAGGTGGCCATGGCCTCCTCGGGCTTCTGTTGCTTCTCGAGGGCGTAGGCCAGGTTGTTGAGCGCCACCGGGTAGTCGGCCTTGGCTTTGAGGGCGGCGCGGTAATGCTTGATGGCGGCGCCGTAGTTGCTCTGGGCCGCCAGGGCAAAGCCGAGGGCGTTTTCGATCAGCGCCTGGGCTTCCGGTGGTTCGGCAGCGGCGGATTTGCTGGCTCGCTTGAGGTTGTCCACCGCCTGGCCATAGAGCCGCTTGCGCAGCTGCACGGAGGCCAGTTCGTAGAGGTCGGCGGCGGATTGCTCGCTTTGTTTGGCCTGGGCCTCAAGCCGGGCCAAGGCCACCTCATCACCCCGCACCCGCAGGATCTGGCGGGCCACCAGCACCGCGGCAGCCCCGAGCAACACCAGCAGGCCAATCAGGTAGGCCTGCGGAAGCGAAAGATCCATCGGCCTGCCGGCTGCTGCGTTTGGGGTGATCAGGCCTTGGCGGCGCCCACCACGGTGGTGAAGCTGGCGGGATCGGCCACGGCCAGTTGGGCCAGCATCTTGCGGTTCAGCTGCACATCGGCCTTCTTGAGGCCGCCCATCAGACGGCTGTAGCTCAGGCCGTTGAGGCGAGCGGCGGCGTTGATGCGGGCGATCCACAGGCGGCGGAAGTCGCGCTTGCGGCGGCGGCGGTCGCGGTAGGCGTTGCAGAGCGCCTTCATCACCCGCTGGTTGGCGGTGCGGAACAGCGAGCCGTTACCGCCGCGGAAGCCGCGCGCCAGGCGAAGGATCTTGTTGCGGCGTTTGCGGGCGACGTTGCCCCTCTTGACGCGGGCCATGGGTGGTTCTCAGGGATTTTGTTGAAACAGCGCTGCAGCCGATCGTTCAGCTGTAGGGGAGCATCGCGCGCACGTTGTCCGCGTCCCGCTCATCCACCACGGCCATGGTGCCGAGGAAACGCTTGCGCTTGGGGCTCTTGTGGTCGAGCAGGTGATTGCGGAAAGCGTGGCGACGCATGAACTTCCCGCTGCCGGTTGCTTTGAACCGCTTGGCGGCTGCTTTGCGGGTCTTGAGCTTCGGCATGTCTACGGGCTCTGGCACAAACGATGAGGGTACGCCCTCGAAGTGCCTTCCGCCAACTCCCCCTAGGGTCAGGGCCTGCCACCGCCGGACCCATGGTCGTGCGATTCCGCCGCGCCCTGCCCCTGGTGCTGGGCTGCGGTGTGCTGTTGGCGGGCTGCCGGGGTGTGGGGGCCGAGGTGCTGAGCCACTGGCCGGTGCCGCCGCCGCCGGAGCCGACGGCCCAGCGGCCGCAGCTGTGGGTGGCCCTGGCGGCCCGCTTGGGGGACCGCTGCCCCAGCCCCAGTGGATTCAGCGGCGGGTGCTGGGGCCCTTCGCCAGTTTCGAGGCCGCCGAGCAGGGCGCCTTGGCCTGGCGCCGCCAGGGGGTCATCGCCCAGGTGGCCCATCCGGGGGACTGGGAAGTGTGGGCCCCGGCCACCGCCAAACCCCCCGCGGGGTTCACGGCCCGGCTGGTGGAGCAACGGCTGCAGCAGCGCCGGCTGCTGCAGGGCCGGGTGGCCGCGGGGGCCTGGCGGCCCTTGGCGGGTCCGGTGCAGATCCAGGCCCCCCAGGGGTTGCGCTGGCAGGGGGGTGTGTTTGCCGGTCCGTTCCGGTTGCAGGCCGATGCCAGCGACCGCTGGACCCTGGTGGAGCAGGTGCCCCTGGAGCGCTATCTGCTGGGGGTGGTGCCCCATGAGATCGGAGCCGGCTCCCCCGCCGCCGCGCTGGGGGCCCAGGCGGTGCTCGCCCGCACCTGGGCGCTGCGCAACCGCCACCGTTTTGCCGTGGATGGGTACCACCTCTGCGCCGACACCCAATGCCAGGTGTATGGCGATCCCAGGCAGGCGGGGGCGGCCGTGCGTCAGGCCGTGGCCAGCACCGCCGGCCGCGTGCTGGCCTGGCGCGGCGAACCGATCCATGCGGTGTACCACGCCAGCAATGGCGGCGTGGCGGCCAATGAAAACGAGGCCTGGCCCCTGCCGGAGCTGCCCTATCTGGAGGCGTTTCTGGATTGGTCGAGCCAGGGGCGTCCGCCGGTGCGGCTGCCCCTGGCTCAACCCCAGCAGCTGCGCCAGCTGCTCAGCCGCAGCCAGGGGGCCTACGGGGC
>JBEBCX010000264.1:0-3264 GCA_041157425.1 Cyanobacteriota bacterium
CGGCGCCCCGAGCGCAAAGCGGAAATCCAGCTCCCGCAGATCACCGCCGCTGTTCACAAACAGGTGGGTGTGGTCTTTGGGCAGCAGGTTGTCGATCGCCCCCACCTTGCGCAGCAGGGCGAAGAGGTTGGCGTAGTTGAAGAAGAACACATGCAACCCCATTTCGATGTGGTTGCCGCCCTCATCCACCCAGCTGCCCACCTTGCCGCCCATGAACGGCCGGGCTTCGTAGAGGTCCACCTGGTGGCCGGCATCCACCAGATCCACCGCCGCCGCCAAGCCGGCCAAACCCGATCCCACGATGGCGACGCGCACCTGATAGCCCCTGCTGAATGGCCACGACTCTATGGAGACGGGCGCCAGGCAGGGGATGGGCGGCCTCCATACGATGGATGGATCAGGCCAAGCCCACCGATGACCAGCGAGACCGCGCCCGCTCCCACCGCGCCAGCCCCAGTGGATGCCGCTCCCCAGGCCACCCACACCGGCCGCGACGGCAAGGGCATCCTGATCACCGAAAGCGCCATGAAGCAGCTGGCCACGCTGCTGCCGGCCCAGGGTGACGGCAAGGTGCTGCGGGTGGGGGTGCGCTCGGGTGGGTGCAGCGGCATGAGCTACACGATGGATTTCATCGACGCCAGCGACATCCAGGCCGACGACGAGCGCTACCTCTACGAGCCCGCCGGAGCCCCCAGCTTCACCGTGGTCAGCGACCCCAAAAGCCTGCTCTACATCTACGGGATGCAGCTGGATTTCTCCTCCGCCCTGATCGGCGGCGGCTTCAACTTCACCAACCCCAACGCCAGCCAAACCTGCGGCTGCGGCAGTTCGTTTGCGGTCTGATCCGCCCCGGGTGCGAACCTGAGGGCACGATCAGGCCCGCCGCCAGCCCATGACCGACGCCGTGACCGAAGCCCCGTCGCTGTTTGAGCAGGCGCTGGAGCGCTGCTGTTTGAGCAGGCGCTGGAGCGCTACCAGCAGGGGGCGCCTTTGGCTGAGGTGATCGCCAGCTTTGAGCAGATCACCCAGCAGGAACCGCGGCTGTCGGCGGGCTGGACCTGCCTGGCCTGGCTGCAATTGCTCGACAACCAACCCCAGGCCGGCCTGCGCTCGGCCCGCCTGGCGGTGAAGCTCAATCCCCAGGACCCCCAGGCCCGCATCAACCTCAGCCTGGCGATGCTGGAAACCAACGCCAAAGGCGTGCGCGAACACATCGAACTGGTGCAGCGGTTGCGGGTGATGGCGCCCGAGCTGGCCAGCGAGCTGGATGGCGCCATCGAGGACGGCCTGGCCCGCCGCCCCGACTGGCAGGCCCTGCAGAAGGTGAAAGCTTGGCTGCAGGCTTGAGCGCTGCGGCGCAGCCTGGGCGGCGCATCCTGCTGCTCAGCAATGGCCACGGCGAAGACCTCAGCGGCGCGCTGATCGCCCAAGCGTTGCAGGGGCTTGGCTGTGAGGTGGAGGCCCTGCCGCTGGTGGGCCACGGCCGCGCCTACCAGCAGGCCGGCATCCCCACCCGCGGCCGCACCCGCGAATACAGCACCGGCGGCCTGGGCTACACCAGCCTGCTGGGGCGGCTCACCGAAGTGGTGCAGGGCCAGGTGCTCTACCTGCTCAGCCGCCTGGCGCTGCTGCTGCGCATCGCCCGCCGCTACGAGCTGATCGTGGTGGTGGGCGATGTGATCCCCGTGATCGCCGCCTGGCTGAGCCGCCGGCCCTCGGCCGTTTACCTGGTGGCCTACTCCAGCCACTACGAAGGGCGGCTGCAGCTGCCCTGGCCCTGCGGCGCCCTGCTGCGCAGCCGGCGCCTGCGGGCCATCTACAGCCGGGATCAGTTCACCGCCACCGACCTCACCAGCCAACTGGGCCGGCCGGTGCAGTTTCTCGGCAATCCCTTTTTCGATGGGGCGCTCAAGCCCTCCGAGCCGCTGGCGGGGGCACCGCAGCAGCGGCTGGGGCTGCTGCCGGGCAGCCGGCTGCCGGAGGCGCTGCACAACCTGGAGCTGATGCTGCGGGTGCTGGAGCGGTTGCCCCAGGAGCTGCGGCCCGCCGCCCGCCTGGGGCTGCATGCGGCCCTGGTGGGCAAGCTCACGCCCCAGGAGGTGGCGCCGCTGGCCAGCCGCCTGGGCTGGCGCCTGGAGCTCGACAGCCCCAGCCAATGCCGGCTGATTCGCGGGCCGCTCACCCTGCAGCTGGAGTGGGGGCGCTTTGCGGCGGTGATTCAGCAGTGCGATCTGCTGCTCTCGATGACCGGCACCGCCGCTGAACAATGCGTGGGGCTGGGCAAACCGGTGCTGCAGCTGGAGGGGGAAGGGCCCCAGTTCACGGCTGGCTTTGCCGAGGCCCAGCGGCGGCTGTTGGGGCCGGGGGTGGTGTGCGCCGCCAGCGATGGAGCCCCGGGCAACGAGGCCCAGCTCAATGGCACCGCCGTGTTGCTGGAGCAGCTGCTGGAGCGGCTCCAACACGACCAGCCCTGGTTAACGCAGCTTCAGCAGTTGGGCGCCGAGCGCATCGGCAGCGGTGGCGGCACCGCCAGGATGGCCGCCGACATTGTTGAGCGCCTCAACGGCAGCGGCCATGCCTGACGCCAGCGGAACCGGCACCACCAACGCCAGCCTGAGCTGGGGGCAACGGCTCAAGGGCTGGATCGACACCCTGCTGGTGGCCGATGTGTTCGTGGTGATCGCCGGTGCCATCTGGTTTGGCGTGGCGGTGCTGTGCCACAGCCGCGGTGTTGAAGCGCCGCTCAACCTGTTTCAGCGCCTGTGGGAGCCGCTGTTCACGCCCGCCATCGGCCTGCTGATGGGGGCGGCGATTCTGAGCGGTGTGCTGGGCTGGGCCCTCAACTGGTGGCGGCGGCAAGGGCCGCGCTGAGCTGGCCGTCGCGGAAGGCAAACCCCTGCTGCTGCAAGCGATCGGGCAGCACCCTCTGGCCCTCCAGCACCACCTTGGCCCCATCCCCCAAGAGCAGCTGCAGCAGGGGGCCAGGCACCGGCAGCAGGCTGGGGCGACCCAGGCAGCGGCCCAGGGCCGCGGCGAACTGGGCCATGGAGCAAGGCTCCGGTGCCACGGCGTTGTAGGTGCCGGCGTAGGCCGGATCTTCAAGGGCCTGGGCGATCAACTGGCAAAGGTCGTGGCGGGAAATCCAGCTCATCCACTGCTGGCCGTCGCCGATGGGGCCGCCAAAGCCCAGGCGAAACACCGGCAGCATCTTGCCGAGGGCACCGCCATCACCCCCCAGCACGATGCCGATGCGCAGGATCACCA
>JBEBCX010000265.1:0-2760 GCA_041157425.1 Cyanobacteriota bacterium
AATCCCGAACCGATGGGCAGCACCTTCGGGCGCATCTGCCTGGAGGCGTTTGAGCGCAACCCCGCGGATTTCGGCCGCACCGTGATCGACCTGCTGGAGCGCGACTACGGCGCGGCGCCGCTGGAGCAGGCCCTGCGGGCGCCGGTGGAGGGACGGGCCGCGTTGGCGACGGCGGTTCGCTAAGTCGGCGAGCTGGCCCGCCACCAGCGCCGGCGCGCCAGCAGCAGCAGGGCCAGCCCCAACCAGCCCAGCACCCCACCAATCGGGTTGGCGGGGCCCATCAGCCAGGCCGGGGCGGAGGGACTCACCGCCATCAACCCGTGTTGCAGCACAAACCATCCCCCCACCAGGCCGCCGTGCAGCCCCACTGCGCCCCAGAGCAGGCCGCCATCGGCCCGGCGTTGCAGCCCCAGGGCCAGCCCCAGCAACAGCAGGCCACCGAGCAGCCCCAGCAGTGGGCCCAGGGGCAGGTTGAAGCGGGTGTGCACCAGGCTGAACAGCACCGCCTGCAGCCCCAGGGCCCGTTGCACCCCCAGCAGCAGGCTCAGTTCCCCCAACAACCAGCCGCGGAACAGCAGCTCCTCGGCAAAGCCCACCCCCAGCCCCAGGGCCAGGCCATTGAGCACAACGCCGGCGCTCAGTTGCGGCTGCCAGCGCAGCTGCCCGAGGGCCGCCAGCCCCACCACCACCAGGGCCAGCAGGCAGGCGGCCTTGATCAGCCCCCGCAGCAGGGCCTTGGCCAGTGCCGGCGCCGCGGCCCGCACCCCCAGTTGCCTCCAGGGTTGGTCGCTGCCCCAGCCGCGCCGCAGGCGCCAGGGAAGGCTGAACAGCAGGGCCAGCACGGCGGGGCCGGCCGCCAGGGCTGCCCGCTGATCGGCGGCCACCCCCACGAGCCCCAGCAGCAGCTGCCCCCCCAGAAACACCCCCACCAGGCAAAGGGGGTAGAGCAGTGTTCCCCACCAGTGCAGCCGCGGTGGCTGGGGCGATGGCCTCACTGTTCCGGCTCGAGCGTGCTGGTGAGCCCTTTGGCCTTGAGGGTTTCGCAGTAAAACTCCGCCGGCTCCAGGTCGCACACGATCACCAGGCCCACGCCGGTGTTGTGCGCTTCGAGCATCACGGCAATGGCGTCCTGCTCACTGAGGGCGGGCACCACCTGCCGCAGGGTGCTCACCACATATTCCATGGTGTTCACCGGGTCGTTGTGGAGCAGCACCTTGTAGCGGGGCGATGGCTTGCGCACCCGCTCGGGGGCCTTCTCCATCACGGCGGCGCCACCGCGCTCTGGCGTCTGAGTGGCACGGATCGGTGTGGATCGGTTCACCCTTCCAGCTCCGGCTTCAAGGCAGCAAACTTTAGGCAGCCTTTGAGGCCAGGGCCGCCGGGATCCGGCGCATGGCCTCCTCCACGTTGGCGCGGCTGTTGAAGGCCGACAGGCGGAAGTAGCCCTCACCGGCGGCGCCGAAGCCGCTGCCGGGCGTGCCCACCACGTGGGCCTGGCCCAGCAGCAGATCAAAGAAGCCCCAGGAATCCAGGCCCTCGGGGGTTTTGATCCACACGTAGGGGGCCTGCTCCCCACCGAACACCTGCAGACCGGCGGCGCTCAGCTCGCGCCGAATGATGGCGGCGTTCTCCATGTAGAAGCTGATCAGCGCCTTCACCTGGGCTTGCCCTTCGGGGGAATACACCGCCTCAGCGCCCCGCTGCACGATGTAGCTGACGCCGTTGAACTTGGTGCACTGGCGCCGGTTCCACAGGCCCCAGAGCTCCACCGGCTCCCCATTCGCCGCGGTGCCCATCAGGCCGCGGGGCACCACGGTGAGGGCGCAGCGGGTGCCGGTGAAGCCGGCGTTTTTGGAGAAGGAGCGGAATTCGATCGCGCACTCGCGGGCCCCCTCGATTTCGTAGATGGAGTGCGGCAGGGAGGGGTCCTGGATGAAGGCCTCGTAGGCGGCGTCAAACAGGATCAGGGCGCCATGGGCGCGGGCGTAATCCACCCACGCCTTCAGCTGCTCCTTGGTGGCCACCGCGCCGGTGGGGTTGTTGGGGAAGCAGAGGTAGATCAGATCCACCGGCTGGCTCGGGATCTGGGCGGTGAAGCCGTTGCCGGCGTTGATGGGCAGGTAGGTGAGACCGCCGTATTGGCCATTGCCATCGGCATCGCCGGTGCGCCCTGCCATCACGTTGCTGTCCACGTACACCGGGTACACCGGGTCGGTCACGGCGATGCGGTTGCCCTCCCCGAGGATGTCGAGGATGTTGGCGCTGTCGCACTTGGAGCCGTCGGAGACGAAGATCTCCTCGGCGCTGATCTGGCAGCCGCGGGCCTGGAAGTCGTGCTGGGCGATCGCTTCGCGCAGCCACAGGTAGCCCTGCTCCGGGCCCTGCGGCAGGCCTCCGGCAGCGGCTCGGTGACATCGCCGATGCCCAGGCGAATGATCGGCGCCTCGGGGTTGGCCTCGCTGAAGGCTTTGACCCGCCGGGCGATTTCGGGAAACAGATAGCCCGCCTTGAGCTTGAGGTAGTTGCCGTTGACCTGGGCCATCACCGCAGCGGCCCCATCGGGCCCCGTTGAACTGGGCGGATTGTCCTATGGCGCCGGCCCGGTGCTGCATACGATCAAGGCACCGCCGCCCCGGCTGCCGTGACGCCCGCCCTGTCTGCGCCAGCCGATGCACCGGTGGATTTCGAGGCCCTGATCGATCTGTCGATCAGCAAGCCCGGCCGCTACCTGGGCAATGAGCTGGGGGTGCAGCCGCGCGA
>JBEBCX010000266.1:0-2568 GCA_041157425.1 Cyanobacteriota bacterium
GACTGACGTCTCAGCTCAGATTTAGGGCCTGACCCAGCCGCGGCGCTTCGCCTAGCGAATCCGTTGGGGATCGCGGCCCCGGCGGGGGCGCTGCCGCTCAAACCACTGCAGATACACGTAAAACGCCAGCCAGAACCACCCCAGGCCGCAGGTGGTGATGCCGATCAGCAGGATCTTGAGGATCCGCACCGGCCAACGCATGGCCCGTTGCAGCCAGGCCGGCGGCCGTTGGCGCTGGGCGGGGCGCCGGTTCACGCCGTTGGGTGCCGCCGGCTCAGCCCCGCCAGCAGAAACACCGCGGCCATCAGCAGGTAGCCCAGGGCCCAGGACGTGCCCGCGCCCCAGCCGAGCTGCAGCACTGTGTCCGCCTGGGTGAAGCGCCAGGCGTGGATCACCCCCAGCCAGGCACAGCCGCTGGCCACCGCCATGCACAGGCTGGCGGCCAGGAAGCGCTGCTCGATCACGTTGCAGGGGTGCGAGCAGCTGGGGCGAAAAGGGTTGGCTGGCCGTCCCGGCGCCGCCGGCCCGCAGCCCTGCTTTGAGCAGCAGGGATCCCCAACCCGCCAGGCCCGGCAGCAGCCCCAGCGCCACCGCCGGTGCGTGTTGGCTGGGGGTCGCTTCGAAGGCCTGGGCGGCGATCACCAGGCCGATGTAGAGCACGATTGCCATGCCGGCTTCGATCGGCACCAGCTGGGCCACCACCCCGAACACCCCCAACAGGCAGCCGCCGCCGATCAGCAGGCCGTTGAGCCAGGAATAGCCAATGCGGGCCCCCATGGCTTTCCAGCCCGGATGGCCGATGTAGAGGGTGGTGGGGAAGCAGCCCCCCAGGGCCGCGGCGGCGATGGTGCCGATGCCATTGATCAGCAGGGAGCTGCGCACCGGGTAGCGGTCGCCGGCCGCTTCGGCGCTTTCGATGTTTTGCAGGGAGCCCAGCAGGTTGAACAGCCCCATGGGCACGATCACCCCCAGCCACGGCAGCAGCTGGCCGCGGGCGTCCCACAGGGCCGCCAGCTCCAGGTGCGGCAGCCGCAGCCCCACCTGGGCGCTCTGGCTGGCCCAGGCGGCCGCGTCGAACCGGATCAGGCCGCTGCCCCAGGCCAGGGCCATGCCCACCAGCACCGCCAGCAGGCCGCCGGGGATCGGCAGCCGCAGCCGGCCGTAGTAGGTGGCCAGGATCAGGGCCAGCACGGTGAGCCCCACCACCGGTTGGGCGTAGGTGCGCAGCAGAAACCCCAGGGCGATGTAGCCCAGGGCGATGCCCGCCAGGGTGGAGAGCAGCGCCGCCCGCGGCAGCCAGCGCCGCAGCAGCTGGGCCCCGAAGGCCCCGGAGGCTTCGATCAGGCCCGACCCGAGGCAGGCCACCATGCCCGCCTGCCACGACAGCCGCACGGCGGCGGCCTCCCCCAGCCCGGACCCAAGGGCCCCCAGCTTCACCGGCAGCATCACCAGGAACACGTAGGCAAACAGGCTCACCGTGTTGATGCCGTAGGGCAGGGCGGTGCGGTCGTCGCGCCCCTCGGCGCTGGCCAGCCGGTGGGCCTGCCAGGCGTAGGCCAGGTTGCCCACCATCAGGCTGATGCCGGTGGCGGGCAGCACCGTGCCCAGCAGCAGGCTGTCCGGGTAGCCGAGCACCCCGCGGCAGAGCCCCAGGATCAGCAGGATCTGGATCAGGTTGTCGAGCCCCAGCCCCAGCAGGCCGTCCAGGTCGCCGGCCACGAACCAGCGGGGGCCGCGGGGCGGTAGGGCGGTTGCGTTCATGCCTGCAGGTTGGCAGGGCTCAGGTCGACAGCAGCGCCACGCATTCAGGTTTGGGGCGCTTGGTTGTTGGGGCGTGGATCGCGCCAGTCGCAACGCGGCACCGTCGTGGCTGCGCCAGCGGGCCGTGATCCCCACGGCAGCGGCTTGATGACGCCGAAGTCACGAAGGATGCGGAACTCTCCATTGGGTTGCACCTCGCCGATCAGCGATCGTTTGCGCAGGTGCAGGTTGGGTTCCACGGTCACCTCCCCCTGGGGAGCGGCGTAACGCAGCCCGATCAGCGCTTGGCGAACACGGTCGGTCTGCAGGGAGCCGGCGCGCTGAACCGCCTGCGCCCAAAGCATGACCAAGCTGTAGGCCGCCTCAGCTGGGTCATTCGTGACCCGGTGGGGACCGTAGGTGTTCTGAAAATCGCGGTTGAATCGCTTGGCCGCGGCCGTGGGCAAGCTATGGAAGAAGCTCCACGCGGCGTACGTTCCCCGCATGGTTTTGGGCCCGATGGCCGCCACCTCTTCCTCGGACACGGAAAAGCTCATCACCCTGACGTTGTGGCGTCGATCCATGTTGCGGGTGGCGAGGCCCTTGAAAAAGGCAACGTTGCTGTCCCCATTGAGGGTGTTGATGATCACGCCACCCTCCGGCAGGGCGCGTTGAATCAAGTCGAGAACTGGCTCGAGATTGCCGTCTCCGAGGCGCACATAGTGCTCACCAGCGATCTGGGCGCGGCCCTGAAGCTGTGCGCGAATCTGTTGATTGGCGCTTCTCGGGTAGACATAATCAGAGCCCAAGAGGAAATAACGGGTGTTC
>JBEBCX010000267.1:0-3979 GCA_041157425.1 Cyanobacteriota bacterium
CTGATCATCGGCCTGTCGCTGCTGCGCTGGCTGCTGCAGCGCTGAGGCTCATGCGGGGACAGGTTGGCGGTGCTCAGCCGAGCGCACCGATCGATGCGACACCAGAAACGCCTCGATCCAGTCGTAGTGGCGCCGCTGGCAGATCCGATCGGCGATCGAGGGGGCATCAGGCGGTACCTGGAAGCGCTTGCGAAATGCCTTGGTGAACCCCTCCAGCGCCGGGCGCGGCAGGCCCCGCACAGTGGCCAGGATCTGCTGGATGGTGGCGGGATCGAGGGGCTCAAGGCCCATCTCTGCCATGGGCTCGGCAGCGGCGCTGTTGCACTGAGGTGCCGGTGAGTGGCGGGCTGACGTGGGAGCGGTTGAGCTAGTGACCTCCCGCTGCTGCTTGTCGTAGAGCGCCAGCCCGCAGGGGTTCCCGAAGGTCATCAGGGCGCGCTTCATGGCATCGGTTTCGGCCTCCTTGATGGCGGACTCATGGGCCTGGCCCAGGTCGGCGTCGATGCCGTGACCGGCGCCGCTGCCCTCACGGATGACATCCCCAACGCGGATGCGAACGCGGGCGGTGTAGGTGACGCCCCAGCCTGCGCGGTTGCTGCTGCCGAGGGTGCGCTCCCGTTCGGCGACGCACTGCACGGCGATGGTTTCGCGCTGCCAGCCGTCAAAGCCAAAGATGCGGTTGGCCTCGGCGATGGCCTGCCAACCCTCCAGGTAGGCCAGGGACCGCCCGGCCTGGCTGCGGGTCTGGACCTTGGCCCGATCGAGAGGTGCCGATAGGGCGGCGATCTGTTCGGGGGAGAAGGCGGTGGTGTCCATGGAGGTGCTGCGATGTGAGAAGGGATTTGGGTGGAAGGGGTGTGGGCCCGCGCCTGAAACGGACCAGGTGAAAGGGGGCTCTGCCCCCTCAGTGGATGCGCCAGGAGCGGCGGGAGAGGAGCTGGGCACCGGCGATCTGGCGGCCGGCCTTGAGGGCTTCCTTGATGGCGGCCTTATCGGGCTGGGTGGTGGTTTTGACGGCGAGCCACTCGGGATCGAGGGCCTCTTCGTTGTCGATCACCACCGCCTGAGATTTGCGGCTGCTGAGCTCGTGATCGGGGAAGGAGAAGCGTGTGGCCGCCGGCTGCAGCTGGGTGAGGACAAACACCAGCGACTCCTCCAGCGCATCGGCCCGGCCGGCATCGCCGCGGGCCAGATCGCTGAGGCGCTTGGCCTGCTGCTGGCGGTAGGCGGCCTGGCCGCGCAGGTGCTCGATCACCCAGCAGGTGGCATCGGCCTTGGCAGCAAGCGCTGCCTTGTTGCCCTCTTCTGCCAGGAGGGCAGCTTCCAGCTCAGCGAGGGCCAGGGCCCGCTGTTCGGGGTCATCGGTTTCCAGCTGCTGGGCCAGCTGGCCGATGGCGGTGGTGAGTTCCTGGGCCTCGATCCCCAGCTGCCAGAGGGAGCTGGAACGCTGCAGCGAGCAGGCAGGGCCATTTGCCGAGGGGGCTGCCGCGGGGAAATCAGCTGGGGCTGCGGGAATGGGAGTGAGAACAGGCATGACGGCGTGAGGAATGAAGGACGTGGGAACGGAACGCAGCGCCGATGGCGCGGAAGGCTTGTGCTGAGGGCTCAGCAACAGGTGGTGGCGGGAGCAGCCCAGAGCCCTGCCGATGGACTGACCTCTGCAACCGCGATCGGCACGGGGGAGCGGGAGGCCATGCGGCGCGCCTGCTGCACGAGCGATGCCGTGCCGGCACCACCGGGGAACGCCAACACCAACACCGAGACCTGACAGCCGGGGGAGGAGAGAGCCAACGCCCGGGCAACGGCCTGCTCCAGCAGCTCGCGATTGCGAATGGGCCCAGCGGCCCGCCCGTGCCGCTGCCACTGGGCCGGCATCACCAGAGCGGACCAACCCAGCTGATGGGCAGCCCGGCCGATGGCGGCATCGGCGCCACGAGCACCGCCGTGGAGCACCAGGTGCACCATCCGCCCCCCAGAGCGGGCGAGCAGCTCAGCGGCGACCCGCCGATGGGGCCAGACCAGATCACGGCCACCACCGGCCGCGATCACCAGAGAGCGAGCCGGGGCAATCTCCGGCCGCGATGGACTACATAAAGCCATGGATTCAGCTGTCGAACGTGACAACTGATCGGGGCATCGAAGCCGCTCAGAGATACGCGGCCGGGATGGCGAGACCAGGGGGTGAGGTTGCCGCAGGCGATGGACTCGGGGCCCTTGGCGCAGCCCTTATTCTAAGACCATCAGATCAAGGCCGAATGATGCAATGGCCGCGCAGCCGCGCGAGGAAAAATGGAGCATCACCGCAGCCAAACACTGGCAACCAGCTGCCAGGCCACCGCAGCCGCGGGACAGCAGCATTGCGACCTTGACCTGAACCACCCGTCCCGGCGGCGGCGAGGAGCACAGAGATCACGCGAGTGCAAGGGTCGGTGACCGCGCAGCGGCCTCACCGACTCGCGCAGCCCTTGCGCCGCGTGACACCATCGCGCCCCGCTGCCGGGGTGGTCTCACAGGGGTGTCCTCAAGCGTGCGATGTCAGATCTCGCGTGGATCGGAGATACCCGTGCCGCACTCGATGCGACCCTCCGACTTCGATCGAAAAGGGGCGCGATGGATGCGTTTGAGCGGCCCAAGCGAGCCGCTCAGAACGATGTGATTGGGGCGTCCATCTCACATGCCATCTCACATGGCACTTGGACGATCCCTGAAAAGTCAGTCGGGGCGACAGGATTCGAACCTGCGACCTAGTGCTCCCAAAGCACCCGCGCTACCAAGCTGCGCCACGCCCCGTTGGGGCACACCATAGCGGGCGACAGCTGGGGAGCACCCTGAGCCGGCAGTGCTGAGGACGGACTCAGCGGACTCCGAGGCCGGGACGACGGAAGAGGCCATTGAGGTAGTGCTGCACGACAGCTGGCTCCTTGCAGCCCTGCTGGAACAGGAAGCCAGCGACGGCCGATTGGATCAGGCGGTATTGATCCCATTCGGGATGACAGGCGATGAAACCGGCCATGGCGTCGAACAGATCCTCCGGGAACTGGTTTTCCACACTCACGTGGGGGGCCAGTGTGTCGGGGATGCTCGCCATGCCGTCGCCTCGCTTGAACCCATCCATCACCACACAGCGAGCCCCTCGCCGTCAAAGAGCGGTATCGGGTTGCGTCTCATAAGCGTGTTTAAGAGACAGCCTGCAGCGCAGTCGATCTGCGCAATCAAATCCGGTGAGGGATCCGCGTGTTGCCCTTGGGGTGGCGACTGTCAATGTGCACCAGCTTTTCCGCCAGGACGCAGCGGAGCGCAGAGATGGCAGCCAGTCTCGGGATACAGCCCTGGGGAAAAGCTGTGGAAAACCCCCGGCGGGATGTGGGTTACGGCTCGCTTAAGGGCTGCTGATCGGTGGGGGACGCAGCCCAAGCATTCGCGATCAGTGCCGATTTGGGTTCGTTGCCCTGATTGACAGGCGTCCGGTGGAGCACCATTGCGGCAGGTTCTGACCGCGCCATCGCCCGTGATCCGGATCGAACGCCCTGGCCTGAGGCTGCGCCACCACCCCGCCTGGTTGCAGGCCCACGGCTTCGACACCACAGCCCTGCAGCGACACCTGGTTCAAACGCTGCCCTGGGATCAGCCAGAGGTGCTGGTCTATGGACGCCGCCACAGCACACCGCGGCTCACCTGCTGGATGGCCGACCCCGGCTGCACCTACCGCTACAGCGGCTTCGCCCAGGCGATCACCGCCTGGACCCCCGAGCTCAGCGCCCTGCGCGCCATGCTGCACACCCGGCTCGGGCTGCACTGCAACAGCCTGCTGCTCAACCGCTACCGCAACGGTGCTGATCGCATGGGGTGGCATGCCGACGACGAACCCGAACTCGACGACCAGGCCCCCATCGCCTCCCTCAGCCTCGGCGTTGCCCGTGATTTGCGCTTTCGCCACCGCCATGGCGTGGAGCCGTCCTTCGCGGTGCGGCTGGAGGAC
>JBEBCX010000268.1:0-4048 GCA_041157425.1 Cyanobacteriota bacterium
CTGCAGGGCCTCCATCAGGTCGTCGGCCTCCAGGTCGCGCAGTTCCAGGTCGGCGTCGCGGGTGACGCGGAAGAAGTAGTGCCCCTCCACCTCCATGCCGGGGAACAGCAGCTGCAGGTTGAAGGCCACCACCTGCTCCAGGGGCACGGCGGTGTACACCGGTTTGGGGGTGGCAGTGCTGAGCTCCACCGGCAGTTCCACAAAGCGCGGCAGGTTTTTCTGCGGCACCTTCACCCGGGCGAACTGCTGCTGGCCGCTGTCGGGGTCGCGGATCAGGGCGGCGATGTTGAGGCTCAGGTTGCTGATGAACGGAAAGGGGTGGGCTGGATCCACCGCCAGGGGGGTGAGCACCGGGAAGATGGCGTTCTGGAAGTAGGTGTTTACCCACTGCTGCTGCTTGCTGTTGAGGCGTGCGTAATCGAGCAGTTGAACGCCCACCTCCGCCAGCTGGTGCTTGAGGTAGAGGCGGTAGTGGGCCTGTTGCTGCTCCAGCAGGGGGTTGAGGGCCTCCCGAACCTTGGCCAGCTGCTGGGTGGGGGTGAGGCCGTCGTCGCTGAGGGTCTGCACACCGGCTTCCACCTGTGACTTCAGCGAAGCCACCCGCACCATGAAAAATTCGTCGAGGTTGTTGCTGAAGATGGCGCTGAATTTCGCCTGCTCCAGCAGCGGTGTGTGCTCACTCAGGGCCTGGTTCAGCACCCGCTGGTTGAAGGCAACCCAGCTCAGCTCCCGGTTGATGTAGAGCTCGGGAGCAACAACCGGTTCCGCCATTCATCGCCAACCCTTTGGATGCAACGTAGCAATCAGATCGGGGCGGATTTGGTGTTCTGGTTGCCAGCCTGCAGTCCGCCGGCCACCAACACCACCACGCCGCTGAGCACCACGATCCCCAGCCAGAAGGGGCTCCGCTGGCCCAGCAGGTCGTAGGCCAGGCCCGCCAGGGGTGGGCCGATGAAGCTGCCCAGGCTCTGCAGCCCCTGCAGGCTGCCCAGGGCCGCCCCCTGGCCGTCGCCGTCGAGCCGGCGCGACACCAGCGCCCGCAGGCAGGGGGTCACCAGGCCGGTTCCCAGGGCCAGGATCGCCACGGCGCTGAACACCACCGCGGCGGCGTTGTCGCGCTGGGCCATGGGGATCAGCAGGCAGCCGGCGATCACAAAGCCCAGGCCCACCAGGGTGAGGCGCCATTCGCCGAAGCGCGCCACCAGCGGGCCGATCAGCCCCCCCTGCACCACCGTGGCCACCACCCCCACCACCAGGAAGGCGGTGGTGGCCAGCCCCGGCCCCCAGTTGAAGGCCTGTTTGAAATAGAGCACCAGCACGGCGGTGAAGCCGTTGAAGGCCAGGAAAAACAGGAAGAAGGCGGCGCAGAGGCGGCGCACCTGGGGGTTGGTGAACACGCGCTGCAGGGCGCTGAGGGGATTGAGATCGCGCTTGCGGGGCAGGGCGCGGCGGGCCTCAGGCGGGTGCGTTTCCGGCAGCAGGGTGAGCACCAGCAGCAGGTTCACCAGGGCGAAGCCGGTGGCGGCCCACACCGGCAGGGTGACGTTGATGCCGGCCAACAGGCCGCCGAAGGCGGGCCCGAGGATGAACCCCAGCCCGAAGGCCACGCCGATCAGCCCGAAGGCCTTGGCGCGGTTGTCCGGTGTGGAAATGTCCGCCAGCACGGCGCCGGCGGTGGCGGCGGTGCCGCCGCTCACCCCATCGATCAGCCGGGCGCCGAACAGCAGCGCCAGGGGGATGGTGCCGCCGGCGGCCCAGGGCAGGGCCTGCCAGTTGATGCTCACGGTGATGGCGAACAGCCCTAGCCCCAGCACCGAACCCGCCACGCAGGCGGCGATCACCGGCCGGCGGCCGTAGCGATCGCTGAGGGCGCCGATCAGGGGGGTGAAGGCGAATTGAGCGATGGCGTAGCTGCCCGCCAACAGGCCCAGGGTGCGGCCATTGCTGGTGAAGCTGGCCAGCAGGTAGGGCAGCAACGGAAACACGATGCTCTCCCCCAGCCGGTCATTCAGCAGGGTGACGAAGGCGCAGAGGGGCCCCTCACCCACCTCAATGCCCGGGGTGAGGTGCACATGGTGGAGGTTGGGGACCGCCCCGCCACCCGCCGCGAGGCCTGTGCCGAGGGCTTCATCTCCGTGCGCCCCGACGTGCTGGCCCTGGTGCTGGAGGGCCGCGCCCCGAAAGGAGATGTGCTGGCGGTGGCCCGGGTGGCGGCCATCCAGGCGGCCAAGCGCACCTGGGAGTTGATTCCCCTGTGCCACCCCATCGCCTTGAGTGGGGTGAGTGTGGAGCTCGCCCCCAGTGGTGATGGCTCAGGGTTGCGGCTGGAGGCCACGGCGCGCACCACCGGCAGCACCGGCGTGGAGATGGAGGCCCTCACCGCCGTTCAGGTGGGGCTGCTCACCCTTTACGACATGCTCAAGGCTGCCGACCCGGCGATGACCATCGGGCCCGTGCGCCTGCTGCGCAAGAGCGGCGGGCGCCATGGTGATTGGCAGCGTGTGGCTGAGGGCTGATGGGCGAGCCTTACGGCCGTGAAGGTCTGCCGTTGGAGCAGGCGCGGGCACAGATCCTTGAGGCTCTGTTGCCCCTGGGGCTGACGGAAACGTTGCCGCTCAGCCAGGCCCTGGGCCGCACCACCGCGGCGGCGCTGTCGGCTTCTGCGGCGGTGCCGGGCTTTCGCGCCTCGATCATGGATGGCTATGCGATTGCCGGTGATGCCCAGCCGCAGCTGGGAGATGTCTGGCGGCTGGTGGGCAGCTCGGCGGCCGGCGTGCCCTACGGCGCAGCCCTGGAGTCCGGTGAGGCCGTACGCATCCTGACCGGTGCGGTGGTGCCTGAGGGCAGCGGGCGGGTGCTGCCCCAGGAGCTGGTGACGTTGGAGGGCACACGGCTGGAACTGGTCAAGGTCTGTGGCTCCAACCCCTGGATTCGTCAGCCCACGGAGGAGGCGGAGCCGGGCCAGGAGCTGGTGGCCGCTGGCCAGCGTCTGGGGGTGGCCGATTTGGGCCGCCTCGCGGGTTGCGGAGTGCAAGCGCTCACCCTCACCCGACGGCCCCGGCTGGGTCTGCTGATCAGTGGCGATGAATTGCTGCCTCCAGGGCAGCCCCGCGGACCCGGCCAGATCTGGGAGAGCAATGCCACCTTGCTGACGGCCTTGCTCAGACAACTGGGCTATGGGGTTGCCGATCAGCGGGTGGTGGCCGACCAACCGGAGCCATTGCGGCTGGCACTGCGCGAGCTGGCGGAGACGTGCGATGTGGTGGTGAGCACCGGCGGCGTGTCTGCGGGCGACAGCGATTGGATTCGCCCCCTGGTGGCGGAGCTCGGAGAGGTGAAGTTCTGGAAGCTGTTCCTCAAGCCGGGGCGACCCTTTGCCTGGGGGCAGGTGGCGGGCACGCCGTTCTTTGGCCTGCCCGGCAATCCGGTGGCCGCCGCCATCACGGCGCTGCAGTTGCTGTGGCCGGCGCTGCAACGGCTGGAAGGTGCTGAGATCCAGGTGGTGCCGCGGCTCAAGGTGCGTCTCGAAACGCCAATTCGCCGTGGCTCCGGGCGCCCTGAATTGGCCCGAGCCCGGATGGTGGTGGGTCAGGAGGGTGAGCTGTGCGCCCGGGTGGAGGGCACCCAGGCTTCATCCCGGATCGGATCGCTGCAGGGGGCGGATCTGCTGTTGGAGATCCCAGCGGACCAGGGCGATCTGGAGGTGGGTGCGGAGCTGTGGGCGCAGCTGCTGCGGTTGCCGGTGCTCTGAGCCGGTGCTGCGCCCTTCACCAGGGGGTGTTGCCGGTGATCCAATGGCCGCTGCCGTCGGCCCGCCATTCCCGTTTCCAGAACGGAGCCTCATGTTTGAGGGCCTCCAGGAGTTCCTGGCAGCAGCGTTGGGCGGGGCCACGGCGGTCAGCGGCGATGGCCACCAGCACGATCGCCTCGCCGGGCAGCACCCGGCCGATGCGATGCAGCACCAGGCCGTGGTGAACGCCATGGCGTTGGCCGCAGGCGGTGGCGAGCCGCTCCAGTTGCCGCTCGGTCATGCCTGGGTAGTGCTCCA
>JBEBCX010000269.1:0-2541 GCA_041157425.1 Cyanobacteriota bacterium
CGGCTGGCGCCGGTCACCAGGGCGACCTGACCGGTGAGGGGGGTGGCGTCAGCCATGGGAGGGGATCAAGCGTCGGGCGAGCGTAGGGCCGCGGTGGTGCCTGGGTTCGCCGCCCGGTTCAGGCCTGCATCACCTCCACCCCCGCCAGCGCCGCCCCCAGCAGATCGGCGAAGGCCTGCAACTGGCCCTGGCTGCCCATCACCACCAGCAGCTGCCCGGGCTCCAGACGCACGTCGCCGCCCGGGTTGGCGATCAGGGGCGGTTCGTTGCCCGCCTCGCTGGCGCCGCGGATCGCCAGCACCAGGGCCCCGCTGCGGCGCCCCAGCTGCAGCTCCGCCAGGCTGGCGCCATTGAGGCTGCCGAGACGCTCAGGGTCGGGGCTGAGCCGGAATTCCTCCACCTCGCAGTCACTGCCCGCCAACAGGTCCATGAAGGTCACCGCCAGGGGGCGCAGGGCGGTGGCGGCCATGGTGCGGCCGCCGGCCACGTAGGGGCTCACCACCTGGTCGGCCCCCGCCAGCCGCAGCTTGCCCTCCGCTTCCGAGCTGGTTGGCGGCATTGCTGGGCAGCGCCGCCACCAGGGCTCGGCAGTGGTGAATCCCTGCCTCTTCCAGGGTTTCATCCAGGGTGGCGTCGGCCTGCAGCACCGTGAGCCCCCGTTGCTGGGCTTCGCTGATGCGGTCGGGGTCGAGCTCCACCACCAGCAGGGGGACCCCCTCGCCGCTGAGCTGCTCGGCGATTTCCCGCCCGATGCGGCCATAGCCGCAGAGGATCACGTGTTGGTTCATCGTGCGCTGGAGCTGTTGGCGGTAGCGCCGCTCGCGCAGGCGCCGGAAGTAGCCCGCGTTGGTTAATTCCAGCAGCTTCTGGATGGTTTGCTGCACCACCACCAAGCCGCCTACCAGCAGCAGGGCGGTCACCAGGCGGCCGCCGGTGTGCATCACCTCGGTGTGGGGATCGCTGAACCCGAGGGTGCTGAGGGTGATCAGCACCATCCAGTAGCAGTCGCCCCAGTCCCAGCCTTCGGTGAGGCGATAGCCGAGGGCGCCCGCATTCACCACCGCCCCGAGGGCCAGCAGGGGGCTGGCCCACGGTTGGCGCGTCAGCAGGCCATGGAACACTCCGCGGCGCCAGCACCGGGGCCGCGGCCTGCTCATCCCAGGCCGAGGGCCTGGAGCACGGCCGTTTCACTCAGGTTTTGCAGGGCACCGGCTTCGCCCACGGCCTGCACCCCCTGGCGGTTGGGGAGTTGGTCGCTGCGGCCGCCGATGGCCACCAGCGGCATGCCGGCCAGCAGGGCCAGTTCACAGCTGATTGGGTCGCTGCTGAGCACCACGTCGCAGCTGGCCAGTTGGGCCGCCCGCTCCAGCAGGCCGCCGCCGCGGCGGGCCTCCACGATGCGCACGTCCGGCAGCTTGGCCTTCACCAGGGCCGGCAGGCCCTGCCAGCGGCTGGCGGGCCAATCGGCGCCATCGCCGCTGGGGGCCAGCAGCAAAGCCGGGCCGCTGCCGGCCGGCAGCTCGGCGGCGGCCTTGGCCAGGGCGGTCTTGGGCAGGGCGAGGCGGAACGCCTCGGCATCGAGGCTGACGCCCAGGGGCTTGAGGTAGGCCGCCAGGGCCTGGGCCGGCCAGCCGCCGCCGGCGCTGACGGTGCTGGTGGCGGAAAAGCCACCGCTGGCCACGCGGTTGGGGATGTGGCTCATCGAGAGCATCAGATCCACCTGCCGGCCGCTGGCCAGGTTGATGCAGGCCTGGAAATCGGGCTCGCGCACGTTGCCCAGCAGGTTGGCCCAGTCCGCCAGGGAGGGGTTGCCGTCGAAGTCGAAGGGGATCAGTTTTTCCACCGCCGGCAGCAGGCTCCAGGCGGTCCCTGCCGAGGGGGCGCAGGCCACCTGCACTTGGGCGGCCAGGGCCTCCGCCAACCGGGCGGCGGCGGGGAGTGCGTTCAGCTGGGCTCGCAGGCCGCCCGGAACCAACAACAGAACGCGCATGCCTGCGGGCGGATCGCGAACTGATTGTATGGAGGCCGGTTTGTGCCGCTCCCGACCACGCCCATGCATCTGCTGATTGCCTGCGCCGGCAGTGGCCGCCGCATGGGAGCCCCCCGCAACAAGCTGCTGCTGCCGGTGGCCGGCCGCCCCGTGTTGGCCTGGACCCTCGACGCCGCCCTGGCGAGTGCATCGGTGCGCTGGATCGGCATCGTGGGCCAGGCCGTCGACCGCGCCGACATCGAGGCTCTGGTGGCGGCCGCCGCCCCGGATCGGCCCGTGCAGTGGATCCAGGGGGGCGACACCCGCCAGGATTCGGTGAGCAACGGCCTGGCGGCCCTGCCCGCCGATGCGGAGGTGGTGCTGATCCACGACGGGGCCCGCTGTTTGGTGGATCCGGCCCTGATCGACCGCTGCGCCGCGGCGGTGGCCGCCGGGGATGCGGTGATCGCGGCCGCCCCTGTGACCGACACGATCAAGCGGGTGGATGCCGCCGGGGTGATCACCGCCACCCCCGATCGCGCCGAGCTGTGGGGGGCGCAGACCCCCCAGGG
>JBEBCX010000270.1:0-3043 GCA_041157425.1 Cyanobacteriota bacterium
GGACCATGTGGTGCGGGGCAACACCAACGCCCAGGTGCTGGAGGCGATGGAGCACAACCCCGACCTGCTGCTGGAGCGCCTGCGCATGGCCAGCGAAGCAGCAATCCAACGGGGCGATCTCAAGATCAGCGACGCCCGCCGACTGATGGATCACCTGGAAACCAGCCTGCGGCAGACCACCTATCTGCAGGGCTGAGGCCAGCTCAAGCGGCCGTCAAACAGCAACAGGGATGGGCCATCAGCTCGTGGGCCACGTCGTAAGGCGTGTCCTGGGGGTCGAGCCAGGTGGAGCAATGCAGGGTTTCTTCCCCGGGCCCGGAAGCTTGGCGGCAGCCCTCCAGCTGCAGGCGACTGCCCAGCAGCACCAACCGGAAACACCAGTGGTCGCGGGCATGGATGGTAAAGCTGCTGGCCATGGCTGCAGCTCCAGGGACGATTCGCACCTGCAGCTTTCCCAGGCCGGTTCAAACCGCCAGCCCAGGGGAGCGGTTTGCAATCCGGCCGGGCCGCCGTCACCCCTTGGCCGCCTCAGCCCAACGCCGCCTCCAGCTGCAGCCGGGCCTGCTCCAACGCGCCATCGAGGGCCGCCCCGTCGCGGCCGCCGGCCTGGGCCAGGTTGGGGCGGCCGCCGCCGCCACCGCCGCAGAGCTTGGCGATGCCGCCGATGAAGGCCCCGGCCTTCGGACCGGCGGCGATCACCTCCGGACCAAAAGCCGCCACCAGGATCACCTTGCCCGCATCGGTGGGATCCGGCAGACCCCCCAGCACCACCGCGGCGGCGGCGCCCAGCTGATCCACCAGCCCCTGGGCGGCGCTCTGCAGACCAGCCCCCTCCACCCCATCGAGCCGGGCCACCAGCAGCGTGGAGCCGCCAACGGCCTGGGCCTGGGCCGCCAGGGCGGCGGACTTGGCCAGGGCCAGCTCCTCGCGGGCCGCCGCCAGCGCCTTCTGGCTGGCCTTGAGCTCATCGCTGAGCTGCACCACCCGTTCCACGATCTCGCCGGGCTGGGCCTTGAAGCGCTCGCCCAGTTGCTTCACCACCGCGTCGCGCTCGTTGAGATACGCCAGCACCGCCGCACCGGCCACCGCCTCAATGCGGCGGATGCCGGCGGCCACGCCGCTCTCGCTCACGATCTTGAACAGGCCGATCTCAGCGGTGTTGGCCACGTGGGTGCCGCCGCAGAGCTCCATCGACACGCCCGGCACATCCACCACCCGCACCACATCGGCGTACTTCTCGCCGAACATCGCCACGGCCCCGGCCGCCTTGGCGGCTTCGATCGCCATCTCCGCCACCTCGAGGGCGTGGGCCTCGCTGATCCAGCCGTTGATCAGCGCTTCGATCTGCTCCAGCTCCGCCGGCGTCACGGCGCGGGGGCAGTGGAAGTCGAAGCGCAGGCGATCGAAATCCACCAGCGATCCGGCCTGCCCGATGCCCGGATCCACCACCTGTTTGAGGGCCGCCTGCAGCAGATGGGTGGCCGTGTGGTTGGCCTGGGCGCGGCGACGGCAGGCCCGATCCACCTGGCCGTGCACCACATCCCCGATGGCCAGGCTGCCCCGTTCCACCCGGCCGCTGTGAACAAACACGCTGCGGTTGCGTGACACCGCCTCGATGGCCACGATCACGCCTTCGCCGCCGGAACCATCACCGGAGAGCACACCCCGATCACCCACCTGGCCGCCCCCCTCGCCATAGAAGGGGGTGGTGTCGAGCACCACCTGCACCGCGTCGCCGGCGACGGCCCGCTGGGCCGGCTCGCCATTCACCACCAGGGCCAGCACGCAGCTGCTCTGCTCCAACAGCTCGTAGCCCCGGAACTGGGTGGCCTCGAGTTCGGCCGCCACCTGATCGATGGCCCCCTGCAGGGTGAGGTCGATGCTCACGGCCGCCGCCTTGGCCCGCTGGCGCTGGGCCTCCATGGCCGCCTCAAAGCCGGCCAGATCCACCGTGAGGCCGTGCTCCTCGGCGATCTCCTCGGTGAGCTCCAACGGGAAGCCGTAGGTGTCGTAGAGCTCGAAGGCCTGCTCGCCGGAACGCGCTCCAGGGTTTCCAGGAAGCGGGCCTCCTCCCGTTGGAGTTCGGCCAGGATCACCTCGCGCCGCTCCATCAGCTGGGGGTAGGCGGCCTGCATCAACGCGATCGACGCCTCCCCCATCGCCGTCAGGAAGGGCTTGTCGATGCCGAGGAGCCGTCCGTGGCGCACCACGCGGCGCAGCAGCCGGCGCAGGATGTAACCGCGGCCCAGGTTGCTGGCGGTGACGCCATCGCAGATGAGCTGGGTGATGGCGCGGGAGTGGTCGCCGATCACCTTGAGGCTGGTCTTGCCCTTGCCATCCAGGCTGCGGTACTCAACCCCCGCCAGGCCCGCCGCCGTTTCGATCAACGGATAGATCAGGTCGGTTTCGTAGTTGTTGGGCACCCCCTGCAGGATCTGAGCCATGCGCTCCAGACCCATGCCGGTGTCGATGTTGCGGTTGGCCAGCGGCGTGAGGTTGCCCTCGGCGTCGCGGTTGTACTGCATGAACACCAGGTTGTAGAACTCGATGAAGCGGCCGTCGTCCTCCAGATCGATGCCGTCGTCGCCGAGCTCGGGCTTGAAGTCGTAGTAGATCTCCGAGCAGGGACCGCAGGGGCCGGTGGGGCCGGAGGCCCAGAAGTTGTCGGCCTCATCCATGCGGATGATCCGCTTGGGGTTCACCCCCACCACGTCACGCCAGATCGCCTCGGCCTCGTCGTCCTCCCGGAACACGCTCACCACCAGGTTCTGGGGGGAGAGGCCAAACACCCCCGTGCTCAGCTCCCAGGCCCACTGGATCGCCTGCTCCTTGAAGTAGTCGCCAAACGAGAAGTTGCCGAGCATCTCGAAAAACGTGTGGTGCCGAGCGGTGCGGCCCACGTTTTCGATGTCATTGGTGCGGATGCACTTCTGGGCGCTGGTGGCCCGGGCCGCCGGCCGCGGCTGCTGCCCCAGGAACACCGGCTTGAACGGCAGCATGCCGGCGATGGTGAGCAGCACCGTCGGGTCGTCCGGCACCAGCG
>JBEBCX010000271.1:0-2835 GCA_041157425.1 Cyanobacteriota bacterium
CCGAGGCTGAGGCCATCGCCACGGCGCTGTTTGTGGCCCCCGGCAGCCAGGGGTGGGAGAGCCACCGGGTGCTCTACGGCCATGTGTGTGACCCCGCCAGCGGCGAGCGGGTGGACGAGGCCTTGCTGCTGTTGATGCGGGCCCCGCGCAGCTTCACCCGCGAAACCGTGGTGGAGTTCCACTGCCACGGCGGCTTGATCTGCGTGCAGCGGGTGCTGGAGCTGGTGCTGGCCGCGGGCGCCCGTCGCGCCCTGCCGGGGGAGTTCAGCCAGCGGGCGTTCCTCAACGGCCGCCTTGATCTCACCCGCGCTGAGGCGGTGAGCGAGCTGGTGACGGCCCGCAGCCGCCGCGCCGCCCAGCTGGCCATGGCGGGCCTCGATGGCGGCCTGCAGCAGCGCATCGCCGCCCTGCGGGAGCGGCTGCTGGATCAGCTGGCGGAGCTGGAGGCGCGGGTGGACTTCGAAGACGACCTGCCCCCCCTGGATGGGGCCGCCGTGGCGGCGGCCCTGGAGGCGGTGCTGGCGGAGCTGCAGCAGCTGTTGCGGGATGGCGAGCGCGGCCAGCTGCTGCGGGATGGCCTGCGGGTGGCGATCGTGGGGCGCCCCAACGTGGGCAAAAGCAGCCTGCTGAATCGCCTCAGCCGCCGTGAGCGGGCGATCGTGACCGACCTGCCCGGCACCACCCGCGACCTGGTGGAGAGCGAGCTGGTGCTGCAGGGGGTGCCCCTCACCCTGCTCGACACCGCCGGCATCCGCAGCACCGACGACCGGGTGGAGCAGCTGGGCATCGAACGCAGCCGCGCTGCTTTGCGGTCCGCCGATGCGGTGCTGCTGCTGTTTGACCTGGCGGCGGGCTGGGGGGCGGACGACCAACAGCTGCGGGAGGCGGTGCCTGAGGGGGTGCCGCTGCTGGTGGTGGGCAACAAGGCCGACCAAGGCGGACGTGTGCATCAGTGCCCTCAACGGCAGCGGCCACGAGCAGCTGGAGGCGGCCCTGCTGCGGTGCTGCGGCCACGGCGATGTCCAGGGGCTGCAGGTGGCCCTCAACCGCCGCCAGCAGGATCTGGCGGCGGCGGCGGCGGCCAGCCTCCAGGCCAGCCTTGGGGCGGCCCGCGAGCAGCTGCCCTGGGATTTCTGGACCATCGACCTGCGGGCCGCCGTGCGCAGCCTTGGGGAGATCACCGGTGAGGAGGTGAGCGAAGCGGTGCTCGATCGCGTCTTCTCCCGCTTCTGCATCGGCAAGTAGCCGCCTGCAGACTGGCCCGATGGCAGAGCTGCAGATCACCCCACCCTTGCGCGACCAGCTGCAGGCCTGGCTGCAGGAGGACATGGGCCGCGGCGACCTCAGCGCCCCGGCCCTCGCGGACCGTCAGGGCCGCGCCCACTGGCTGGCCAAGGCGCCCGGGGTGTTCTGCGGCGGGGTGCTGCTGGAGCCCCTGCTGCACCTCCTGGATCCCGCCGCGCGCGTGAGCCTGCGGGTGGCGGAGGGGGAGCTGGTGCAGCCGGGCCAGCGCCTGCTGGAGCTGGAGGGGAAGGCCGCCGCCCTGGTGGCGGTGGAGCGCACCGCCCTCAACCTGGCCATGCGGCTCTCCGGGGTGGCCACCGCCACGGCCGATCTGGTGCAGCAGCTGCGGGGCACCGCGGTGCGGTTGGCGGACACCCGCAAGACCACCCCCGGCCTGCGTCAGCTGGAGAAGTACGCCGTGCGCTGCGGCGGCGGCATCAACCACCGCCTCGGCCTCGATGACGCGGCCATGCTCAAGGAAAACCACCTGGCCTGGAGCGGCGGGGTGGTGGCGGCCCTGGCGGCCGTGCGCGCCCAGGCCCCCTGGCCGGCGCGGGTGATCGTGGAGGCGGAAACCGCCGCCGAGGCCCTGGCGGCCGTGGCGGCCGGCGCCGATGGGGTGCTGCTCGATGAATTCAGCCCTGAGGCCCTGCAGGAGCTGGTGCCCCAGCTGCGGTCCGCCGCCGCCGCCCGCCCCCAAGGGGGCGCCGTGGTGCTGGAGGCCTCCGGGGTGCAGCCCGCGCAGCTGCGGGCCTATGCCGCCACCGGCATCGACCTGATCTCCACCAGCGCGCCGGTGACCCGCAGCCCCTGGCTCGACCTCAGCATGCGCTTCGAGCCCTGAGCTCTCCATCTGGGGGTGGATGATCGGAACAGCTCAGGCCGCGTCAGCGGCGAACGGACGCCATGCTGCGCATCGCCCAGACCCTTGAAGCCCAGCTGCGGGTGGCGATGGAGCGGGCCTTTCCGCAGGCGGCTGAGGCCCTGGCCGATGGCCACGGCTTTGACCCCCAGCTGGCTCCGGCCAGCAAGCCGGAATTTGGGGATTTCCAGGCCAATGGCGCCCTGCCCCTGGCCAAACCCCTCGGTCAGCCGCCCCGGGCCATCGCCGCGGCGATCGTGGAGCAGCTGCAGGGGCAGGCGGCCTTCACCGAGCTGTGCCTGGAGCCCCAGATCGCGGGCCCCGGGTTCATCAACCTCACCCTGCGGCCCGAGCGGCTGGCGGAGGAAGTGCAGGCGCGTCTGGGGGATCCCCGCCTGGGGGTGCCGCCCGTGCAGGGCGCAGCGCCGGTGGTGGTCGACTTCTCCAGCCCCAACATCGCCAAGGAGATGCATGTGGGGCACCTGCGCTCCACGATCATTGGCGACTCCCTGGCGCGGGTTCTGGAGTTTCGCGGCCACCCGGTGCTGCGCCTCAACCACGTGGGCGACTGGGGCACCCAGTTCGGGATGCTGATCACCCACCTCAAGCAGGTGGCGCCGGAGGCCCTCAGCACCGCCGATGCGGTGGACCTGGGTGATCTGGTGGCCTTCTACCGCCAGGCCAAGGCC
>JBEBCX010000272.1:0-3090 GCA_041157425.1 Cyanobacteriota bacterium
CGAGGGCAAGAACAGCCCCGCGGATGTGTTGGTGCTGGTGGATGCCGCCCGGCTCGACAAAGCCGCCGACCTGGGCCTGTTCCGGCCGATGCCCTCCGCAGCCCTGTTGCGGGATGTGCCGCTGTCGCTGCGGGATTCGAAGGGGCGTTGGTATGGGCTCACCCGGCGGGTGCGCGTGGTGATCGTGAACCCCAAACAGGTGGCCCCCGGCAGCATCCGCACCTACGCCGACCTGGCCAAGCCGGCCCTGAAGGGCAAGCTGTGCCTGCGGGATCGCCGCAGCGTCTACAACCAGTCGCTGGTGGCCGATCAGATGATCCTGCGCGGCGATGCGGCGGCGGCTGGCTGGGTGAAGGGGATGACCGCCAACGTCACCAAGCCGGTGTTCACCTCCGACACGCCGTTGATCCGCGCCGTTGGCAACGGAGAGTGTGGCGTTGGCCTGGTGAACACCTACTACGTGGCCCGCATGCTGGCGGGAGACAGTGGAGCCGCCGATCAGGCCCTAGCCCGGCGCCTGAAGGTGCTGTTTCCTAATCCCGCCCACGTGAACATCAGCGGTGCCGGGGTGGTGAAGACCTCCCGCAACCCCCAGGCCGCGCTCAAGCTGATCGAATTTCTGGCGTCCCCCAGCGGTGGCCGCGGCTACGCGGAGGCCAACAACGAATACCCGCTGCGGGGCACGGGCAACAACCCGATCCTGAAGCGATTTGGGCCGTTCCAGGCCGATGGGGTGTCGGCCGAGCAGATGGGAGCCAAGAACCGTGCCGCCGTGAAGCTGATGGAGGCCAACGGCTGGCCCTGATCCGGGGGCGACTGGTGCCTGCGGGTGTTGCGTGCGTGCGTGCTCCAGGGGTGGGACCACATCTGGGCTGGGTTGGTACCACCCTTGGAGGGCTGCATCAGGCCAGTGCCAAGGCCAAGCGCAACACGCAATAGCGCCTGCTATTGAGAATCGCTTGCAAAAGGCGGCGGTCTTGTTTAGGTTGCGACGCATTCGCAATTAGCAGGCCGCTGGCCCGTGTCCATGAGTTTTCGTTTCCTGCCCGACGCCCCCGCCAAGGCGATCCGCATGCCCGTGGGGCAGACCGTGCTGCTGGATCCCGCCCTCCGGCCTGAGGGCAGCTGCATCGAAGTGCTGGAGGGGATGGCGCGGGTGTACTGCCCCTGCGAGGAAACCGAGGGCATGACCCTGGCCTTCCTGCAGCCCGGCGATCAGCTGCGCACCGATCGCCTCTGCAGTGAGGGGGTGTGCGTGGAGGCGCTGACGCCACTGGTGTTCAGCAGTGAGGCCGAGCCCCGCACCGGCGATGGCTTTGATCCGGTGAACGAGTGGACCCTGCAGCTCCTGCGCATCCGCCATCTGGGCAGCGCTGAGCAACGGCTGCATGCCCTGCTGGCCCTGTTGGTGCGGCGCATGGGGCGCCGCTGCGGCGATTGGTGCGACCTGCCCTTCCGCCTCACCCACGAGCGCATCGGTGAGTTGATCGGGGCCACCCGCGTCACCACCACCCGCATGATTTCCAAGATCCGCCAGGCCCAGTTGCTGCAGGTGCCGAGTGGCGACACCTGTTTGCGGTTGGCGCCAGCGCTGGTGGATTCGGCCCCGCTGGCGGCGGCATGATCACCTGCCTGTGCCACGAAGCGGAGCGGCTGCGTTGCCGGGCCGGGCAATTGCTGGCGGATCTCGGCCGTTGCCAGCACCCGCCGCTGCGGCAGCGGCTGCAGCGGGAACTGGAGCAGTTGCAGGCGCGTCGTCAGGAGCTGCAGCGCATTGCCCGCATGCTGCGGCGCTCGTCCGTCGTGATGGATCGCTTGGCCCTGGCCCTGTTTGAAGAGGTGACTGCCCGGCCGCTCCTGGGCGCCTAGGCCAGGGAGGCCGGGCTGTGCTGGTCGGCGCTCAGTTTGTTCGAAGAGGTGGCCGCCCGGCCGCTCCTGGGCGCCTAGGCCAGGGAGGCCGGGCTGTGCTGGTCGGCGCTCAGTTCGCCGTCGATCACCAGCAGGGCCGCGGCATCCCCCTGGGCGATGCGCAGGCGGCCCAGCAGGTGGGCGGCCTGGTTCTCGGATTCGATCTGACCCTGCACGATCGGATCGAGGAACACGGTGGAGCGCACATCACCAGCCCGTTCCGCCATCCCATACAGCTGTTGCAGGGAGGTGGTGACCTCCGCTTCCATCTGGAACACGGCGCTGAAGATTTGCTCAGGGTCGCTCCAGCTCTGCCGCGGTGCGCTGAGTGATTCGAGGCTCACGGTCTGGCCGCGGGCAATCAGGTAGTCGGCGAACAGGCCGGCGTGGTGTTGTTCGTCGGCCGCTTCGCGCTTGAGGTAGTGGGCAAAGCCGCGCAGCTCCCGCTCGGCGAACCAGATGGCCAGGGCCCAGTAGGCGGCGCTCGCCTGGCGCTCCATGCTGAGGTGCTGGTTGAGGCCCTCCAGCAGGTCGGTGGGCATCGCCTGGGCCATGGCCCGGCCGGCCGGGCCGGTGCTCAGGGGCGCGCCAAGGCCGCTCTCGAAGGCTGTCTGGGTCATGGCGCCGGGGCTGAGCTTGGTGTCTTCAAGCTAGGGAGGGTCAGGTCGGTCCGCCAGCACGCCGGGCTCGGCGCTAAAGAGAATCGATTGCAATAGGATCAGAGGAGTTTCCGCGCCCCTGCGGCGCAGCCTCCCCGTGGCCCAGGCCCAGGATCGTTCCCCCAGTGCAGGTTCCGATCTGCCTGCCCTGCCCTGTCGGGGGCCTCAGCAGGGCAAGAAGAAGGGGTGCAAGCAGAAGAAGTGTTCGAAGTGGAAGGGGGGCAAGTGCCGCTGCGGGCGGGAATGACCCCGCTGCTCAAGCCCTGAACGAACGGTTCCGGTTGGCGTCGCCACGCCTCGAGTCCGGTCAGCGCAGCTGAGGCGATCAGCAGCCAGGAGAATCCCTGGCGCAGGCGCCGATCGCTCAGCTGCGGTGCCAACCGCTGACCGAAGGTCGCCCCCAGGGCTCCACCGGCCAGCAGTGGCAGCACCAGGGGCAGTCCTTGGGCGGGCCAATGGCCCAGGGCCGCCAGCGCCACCAGGGCATTCACGGCGATCAGCAGCAGGCTGGTGCCGCTCGCCA
>JBEBCX010000273.1:0-2918 GCA_041157425.1 Cyanobacteriota bacterium
TGGCTGCTGCTCAGCAGCTGGATCGGCGCCAAGGCCTTCTGGCTGATCTACAGCCCGGTGATGGCCTGCGGTGCGGCGATCTTCATCTGCATCTTCTTTGTGCAGCACAACTTCCCCGGCTCCTACGCGCACTCCAACCACAACTGGAACGCCATGGATGGAGCCATGGAGGGCACCAGCGATCTGGAGCTGCCGGCGGTGCTCAATTGGTTTTCCGCCGACATCGGCTGCCACGCCATCCACCACCTGTGCGAGGCGATCCCCAACTACCGCCTGCAGGCCTGCCAGCGGCGCAACGCCCACCTGCTGCGGGGCGTGAAGCGCCTACGGCTGCGCGACATCCCCTCCTGCTTCGACTACATCCTCTGGGATGAGCGCGGCGGCCGGCTCACCACCGTGGCCAGCCAGCCGGCGAGCTGAACCGCAACAGCATCCCTGCCGCGGCCCCGCGCCGTTGCCCTGGAGCACGGCTGAACCTCCATAGGGTTCGGGGGTGCGTGCCCCCCAATCCCCCACCGGCGCCAGGGCCCAGGCCCTGCTGGAGCAGCTCACCACCGCCGAAAAGCTGAGGCTGCTCAGTGGTGCCACGCCCTTCTGGTCGGGCATGGCCGACATCGCCCTGCGGGATGCCTCCCACCGGCACCCCTGGCCCGCCGGTGTGCTGCCGCGGCTGCAGCTGCAAGGGCTGCACTTCGTGGATGGCCCCCGCGGCGTGGTGCTGGAGGGCGGTGCCACCACCTTCCCGGCGCCGATCGCCCGCGGGGCCAGCTGGAACCCGGAATTGGAGGAGCAGATCGGCGAAGCGATCGCCCGGGAAGCGCGCTCCTTCGGCGCCAACTGGGTGGCGGCGGTGTGCGTGAACCTGCTGCGTCACCCGGGCTGGGGCCGTGCCCAGGAGACCTACGGCGAAGACCCCGTGCATGTGGGCGCCATGGGGGCCGCGATCACGCGGGGGATCCAGCGCCATGCCATCGCCTGCGTGAAGCATTTCGCCCTCAACTCGATCGACAGCTCCCGCTTCCTGGTGGATGTGCAGGCCACGGCGCGGGTGTTGCACGAGCTCTACCTGCCGCAGTTCCGCGACTGCGTCGACGCCGGTGCCGGCTCGGTGATGAGCGCCTACAACCGGGTGAACGGCACCTGGTGCGGCCAGCATCAGCCCTTGCTCAGCGATCATCTTCGGCATCCGCGATGGGCTGGCGGCCCTGTTGGCCGGACAAGACCTGGAAATGCCGTTTCGGATGGTGTTCGAGGGCTGCCTGCCCGCGGCGCTGGCCGCCGGGACGGTGCCCATGGAGCGCCTCAATGACGCGGTGCGGCGGCAGCTGCAGCTGCAACTGGCGGTGCCGGCGGGGGCCTACCCCAGCAGCCTGCGCCAGTGCAAGGCCCACCGGCGCCTGGCGAGGGAAGCGGCCCGCCAGGCGATCGTGCTGCTGCGCAATGAGGGCAACCTGCTGCCGCTGCGGGGGGTGCGGTCGTTGGCGGTGGTCGGCCACCTGGCCGCCGAGCCCAACCTGGGCGACCACGGCTCCTCCGACACCCGGCCCACGCCCGCCACGGTGGTGACGCCGCTGGAGGGCCTGCGGCAGGTGGCCCCGGAGCTGGCCCTGCACCACAGCGACGGATCCAACCCCGGCCAGGCCGCCGCCATCGCCCGCCGCTGCGACGCCGCCGTGGTGGTGGTGGGGCTCGATTGGCGCCTGGAGGGGGAACACATCCACCCCGGCGACATCGCCCCGATCCTGGCGCTGATCCCACCCCCGGATTGGCTGCTCAAGCGCGTGGGGCAGCGGCGTTTGCAGCCGTGGTGGAGCCCCATGGCCCGGACCATCGCCTGGGTCACCAGCCACGGCTCCGCCCGCAGCGGCGGCGACTTCGCCTCCGGCGACCGCACCACCCTCACCCTGCCCCCGGCACAGGTGGAGCTGATCGAACGGGTGGCCGCGGCCAACCCCCGCACGGTGGTGGTGCTGATGGGGGGCGGCGCCATCCTCAGCCAGGCCTGGCAGCAACGGGTGCCGGCGCTGCTGCTGCTCTGGTATCCGGGGCAGGAGGGGGGAGCGGCCCTGGCCGAGGTGCTGCTGGGGGACGTGTGCCCCAGCGGCCGGCTGCCGTTTGCCATCCCCACCCACCCCAGCCACCTGCCGCCGTTTGCCCCCCGTGCCCAGCAGGTGACCTACGACCTCTGGCACGGCTACCGGCGGCTGCAGCGCGACCATCACCCCGCCGCCTTCCCCTTTGGCTTTGGCCTCAGCTACAGCCGCTTCGAGCTCTCCGCCGCCGTGGTGAGGCGGCGCGGCGGCCAGGCGGTGGAGCTGAGCGTGCAGGTGTGCAACGCCGGCGCCGTGGCGGCAGCGGCGGTGGTGCAGGTGTATCTGGAGCCCCCTGGCCTGGCGGTGGAGCGGCCGCCGCGCACCCTGGTGGCGTTCCAACGGGTGCCGCTGGCCCCCGGGGAGAGCCGGCGCATCAGCCTGGAGGTTCCCCCGCGGCGCCTGGCGTTCTTTGACGAACAGCGCGACGGCTTCGTGCTGGAGGGGGGCCGGCATCGGCTGGTGGTGGCCCAGCACAGCGAGGATCCCGGGCTGGTGTGCGAGCTGGAGCTGCAGCCGGACTGGGTGGGGCCTTGAGCCGGCCCAGGGCCCGCTGCAGCCGCAGCCGGTTGTAGCGCTGCAGCAGCACACAGGGCAGGTTGAACAGGGTGGCGAACAGCAGGTTCAGCACCACCCCCGCCGGGGGCAACCACAGCAGGGTGAGGCTCCACAACGGCCAGAGGGCCCAGTGCACCCACTCGGCCCGGCGGGTTTCCGCCAGCAGCCGCCGCAGGGCCTCGGCATCGCGCCGCACCAGGCTCCCCTTGCGGATCCCCCCCGGCAGGGCAGCCCCGGCATCGGGGATCCAGGCCTTCCATCGGCGGATGC
>JBEBCX010000274.1:0-3134 GCA_041157425.1 Cyanobacteriota bacterium
CTGGGGCAACGGCCTGCAGGTGGAGACCGGCGATTGGAGCCGCGCCACCCTGCCCTCGTGGATTGATTCGATCCTGGAGGGAATCCGGCGGCCGCTGGCCGTGCTGGGCCTGGGGCCGCGGGCGCTGGTGCTGGGCCTGCGCGAAACCCCCACCCTGCTGCTGATGCACTGGGGCTTTGCCACCGGGATGATGCAGTTCGGCGTGTTTCGGGCCCGCAAGCCCGGCCCCTAGGGGGCCTCCAGCTGGGTGAGCGGGTAGGCCCCAAACACCGCCAGGTGCTCGCACAGGGGTTCGAGCTCCCGCAGGGCCTGCTGCAGGGGGGCTGGGCCCTGGGGCAGCTCCAGATCCACGAAAAAGATGTATTCGCCCATCTCACGCTTGGAGGGGCGCGATTCGATGCGGCTCATGTTGAGGGCGAGCTGGGCAAAGCAGCTGAGGGCCTGCAGCAGTGCCCCGGGCTGGTTGGAGTGCAGCGAGAAGGCCAGGCTGGCCAGGGGGCCATCCAGGCTGCGCGCACCGCGGCGCAGCAGCAGGAAGCGGGTGCAGTTGCCGGGCACATCGTTGATCGGGTAGGCCAGCTCCTGCAGCCCGTGTTCCTGGGCCGCCTGGCGCGACGCGATGGCCGCGCGGAAGCGGCTGCCCGCCACCATGCGCGCCGCCTCGGCGGTGGAGCTGGTGGGCAGCTGCAGGGCGGTGGGCAGGTGCTCCGCCAGCCATTGGCTGCACTGCGCCAGGGCCTGGGGGTGGGAGAGCACCTCACTGATGCCCTCGAGCGGGCCACTGCCCAGCAGCGCATGGCGGATCGGCAGCACCAGGGCCCGGGCCACCCGCAGCTCCGGATGCTCCCAAAGGGCATCGAGGCAGGCGGTGACGCCCCCCTCCACCGAGTTTTCCACCGGCACCACCGCCGCCTCACAATGGCCATCGGCCAGGGCTTTGACCACCGCACGGATGCCCACCTGGGGCACCAGCTCGGGGGCCGCGATCTGCTCGAGGGCCGCCAGCCGTTGGGCCGCCTGCTCGCCGTAGGTGCCGGCCGGGCCGAGAAAGGCGATGCGCATGGGGGCAGAACAGGCCGTGCTGCTTAGGATCATGGCGCCCCGGCCACCCCTCGATGCCCCTGGCCTTCAGCGCCAGCCAAGCGTTGCAGCTGCCGGTGAAGCACCATGCCGAGCGCCTGGGGGCCTACCTCAACGACGAGGAGCGGGTGATCGGCGCCCTGCTGGAGCCCCAGCAGCTCAGCGGCCTGGGGGATGGCCGCTACCGCTACACGGTGACCCGCCTGCAGGTGTTCCAGCTGCAGATCCAGCCCGTGGTGGATCTGGTGGCCCGCCGCAGCCCCAACCGCATCGAGCTGGAGGCCATCGACTGCGACCTGGAGGGGCTCGGGCTGGTGGACGACTTCCAGCTCACCCTGCACTCGTGGCTGGAGGCGGATGCCGCCGGCCTGCACGGTGAAGCCACGCTGGCGGTGAGCGTGAGCCAGCCCAGCCTGCTGAAGCTGATCCCGGTGGGGGTGCTGGAGGCCACGGGCCGCTCCCTGCTGTCCGGGATCCTGCTGGGCATCAAAACCCGGGTGGGCCAGCAGTTGCTCAGCGATTTTGAGCAGTGGCAGCGGCAGACGCCGTAAGCACCTTGCCCAGAAACGAGCGGCGGTGCAGCGCCGTGGGGCCCAACTCCAGCAGTGCCGCCCGGTGCAGGGCCGTGCCGTAGCCGGCATGGCGCTCCAGGCCATAGCCGCCGTGGCGGCAGGCCAGCCGTTGGATCAAGGCGTCGCGCGCCTGCTTGGCCAGCACGCTGGCGGCGGCAATCTCCAGGCACTGGCTGTCACCGCGCACCACGGTGCGCTGGGGGCCCGGCCACAGCCGCAGGGGCAGCACCCCATCCACCAGCACCAGTTGGGGCGGCGGGGCCGGCAGCCGGTGCAGGGCCCGCAGCATGGCCCGCTCCGTGGCGGTGCGGATGCCCACCGCGTCGATCTCACGGGCTGAGGCCTGCCCCAGGGCCCAGCTGCCGGCGAGCTGCTCGATCAGCGGCACCAGCTGGGCCCGGCGTTTGGCCGTCAGGGCCTTGCTGTCGGTGAGGCCCGCGGCCGCCAGCGGATCGCGGGCGAGGGCGGGGAGGATCACGGCGGCGGCAAACACCGGGCCGTACCAGCAGCCGCGGCCCACCTCATCCACCCCGGCGCAGCGCAGGCCTGCGCCCAGCGGGGTGGCCATCCGCTCAGACCGCCGCCGAGGAGCGGCGGCGGCGGCGGCGCGGTTCACCGCTGTCGTCGTCGGGTTCGGGGGCGGCATCCGCCGGGGCCGCCACGGGCTCGGCCGCCAGCACCGGTTCGGTGACGGTGACGGCCGCCGCCGGGGTGGCGCTGGCACGGGAGCGGCTGCGGGTGCTGCGGCCACTGCGGCCATTGGCCGCGGGCGCCGCCTCGTCGGCGAGCTCGGGGGGCAGGCTCACCGGCAGGGGTGTGATCTCCACCGTCACCGGCAGGGGGGCCGGGGCGGCATCGGCAACAGAAGCGGGGGCTGAGGCGGGTGCAGCGGCGGCCATGGGCTGCTCGGAACCGGGCTCAGCGGCCTGGCCGCCGCGGCCGCGGCGGCGGCGGCGCGGGCCGGCGGCCGCCAGCTGCTGGCGCGCCTCCTCCAACACGGCCTCGGCATCGTCGCCGGGCCGCACCACCCGCACCACCAGGTTGTCGGTGCTGGGCACCGGGTCGAGCAGCAGGGCGGGATTGAGGCCCAGCCAGCCGTAGACCAGCTCCTGCTCGGGTTGCATGGGAACGGCCACCAGCTCGGCATCGGGCCGGCGCGGCGCCGGCTCAGCCGCATCGAGGGCCGCCTCATGGGAGTGGCCGGCCACGGTGCCGTTGAGGCCGTCGCTGAGGGGCGGCAATTCCGCCAGCTCGGAGCCGCCGCGGCCACCGCGGCCGCCGCGGCGGCGGCGACCACCGGAGCCCTCCGACGAACCACTGGGGCTGTACACCTCAGCCCGTGCCGACGCCGCAGAGCGCACCAGGCCGGGGGCGGCCGCCAGGGGCTGCAGGCTGTCCTTGCCGGGCAGCACCGCCACATGGCCAAGGCCACCGCAGCTGGGGCAGGCGCGGCCAAACAGCTCGTAAATGTTCTGGCCCTGG
>JBEBCX010000275.1:0-2757 GCA_041157425.1 Cyanobacteriota bacterium
CGGTTCCCCGGCAAAGCGATCCAACCAACGGCGCTGCTGCCCCGGCCTGGCCAACTGCTGGGTCTGGCCCTGCACGGTGAGGTCCAACAGCAGCGGGCGCAGCTCCTGGATCTGGGCCCGATTAATTGCCACCCCATTGAGCCGGTGGCGGCTGCTCAGCCGCTCCTCGCTGAGGCGCCACTCCCGGCTCAACAGCAGTTCACCCTCCTCCGCCTCCAGCTGCTGCTGCTCAAGCCAGGCCAGCAGAGGGGGGGTGAGGCTGAAGCTGGCCTCGATGGCACCGCGCTCCGCCCCCTGGCGCAGCAGGCGCGGGCCCGATCCCCCCAGCAGGGCATCCAGGGCGTCGAGCAGGATCGACTTGCCGGCGCCGGTTTCACCGGTGAGCACCGTGAAGCCGCCGCTGAACTCCAGCTGCAACCGCTCGATCAGAGCGATGTTCTCGAGGCGCAATCCAGTGAGCACAGGCGCAGCGGGGCGGCTGGCAGCCGGAGGGTGATGGGCCCGACCGTAGCGGCAGCGTCTTTCGTTTAGAAGGGTGGAGATTGTGCATCCGGCCCCCGCCAGCGCCCCGCCCCTCAGCACTTCCCTCGGCACCGTGAAGCCCCCAGCCCCCCTCACCGCAGCGGAAGTGGCCGCAGCCGCCATGCAGGAGGCTGTGTTTGGGCCTGTGCAGGAATTAGCCAAGGCTGACCAAAGGGCGGACACCAGCGACAACGCACCCAAACCGACGACAACAGCGGCACCAACCGCAGCAGCAGCGACCACCCAACCCACCGAACTCAGCGACTTCATCGAGGCGGCGGGGCTGCTCGAGTACGACCCAGCGGCCATCAGCCGCATCTATGCCGGGGCACCCCAACGGCTGATCCGCCGGCTTTGGCAAACCCTGGTGCCCATCGGCCTGTATCTGCTCGGGGTGGCGATCGACTGGCTCACCCGCCGGCTCAACGACCCCGACCATGCCCGGGCCCGCGCCAAGGAAGCGGCCGACCTGGTGGCCTCCCTGGGGCCCGCCTTCATCAAGGCCGGCCAAGCCCTCTCCACCCGCCCCGACATCATTCCGCCGCTGCTGCTGGAGGAGCTGTCGCAACTGCAGGACCAGCTGCCCGGTTTCGATTCAGCCCTGGCCATGGCCTGCATCGAAGAAGACCTGGGGGCCCCGATCCACACGATCTACGCCGAGTTGGAGCGGGAGCCGATCTCAGCCGCCTCCCTGGGCCAGGTGCACCGCGGTGTGTTGCTCACGGGCGAAAAGGTGGCCGTGAAGGTGCAACGGCCCGGGCTGCGCGAGCAGATCACGCTCGACCTCTACATCGTGCGCAACATCGCGGCCTGGCTCAACCAAAACATCGGCCTGATCCGCTCCGACCTGGTGGCCCTGATCGATGAGCTGGGCAAGCGGGTGTTTGAGGAGATGGACTACTGCAACGAGGCCACCAACGCCGAAACCTTCGCCGCCCTCCACGCCCACAACCCGCGCATTGCGGTGCCCCGCATCCACCGCCATGCCACCGCCAGGCGGGTGCTCACCATGGAGTGGATCGATGGGGTGAAACTCACCAACCTCGAAGCCGTCCGCGAGCTGGGCATTGACCCCGACGACATGGTGTCCGTGGGGGTGAACTGCTCCCTGCAGCAACTTCTCGAGCACGGCTTTTTCCACGCCGACCCCCACCCGGGCAATCTGCTGGCCCTGGCGGACGGCCGCCTCGCCTACCTCGACTTCGGAATGATGAGCGAGGTGAGCCGCGAGAGCCGCACCGGCCTGATCCAGGCGGTGGTGCACCTGGTGAACCGCAACTTCAAGAAGCTCTCGGGCGACTTCGTGAGCCTCGGCTTCGTGAACCTCGAGCCGATCGTGCCGGCGTTTGAGCAGGTGTTCGGCCAGGCCCTGGAGATGGGGGTGAGCCGCATGGACTTCAAGGCCGTCACCGACGACCTCTCCGGGGTGATGTACCGCTTCCCCTTCCGCGTTCCCCCCTATTACGCGCTGATCATCCGCTCCCTGGTGACCCTGGAGGGCATCGCCCTCAGCGTGGATCCCAACTTCAAGATCCTCGGGGCCGCCTACCCCTATTTCGCCCGGCGGCTGATGGAGGATCCCGACCCCCAGCTGCGCAACAGCCTGCGGGAAATGCTGTTCGACGGCGAGATCTTCCGCTGGCAACGGCTCGACAACCTGATCACCAGCGCCGCCAGCGGCAGCCAGCTCGACCTCGACGGCCTCCTCGATCAAGTGCTGGATTTCCTGTTCTCCGCCAACGCCGGCCTGCTGCGGCAGCAATTGGTGGAGGCGGCTGTGAACCAAATGGATGCCCTGGGCTGGCAGACCGCCCTGGCCCTGAGCCGCCGCGTGCCGGCCCCCCTGCTGCCCCCGGGTCTGCGCGGCCAGCAGCCGGACGCCGCCAACGACGCCGTGCTCTCCCTGGAGCCCATCGCCCGCCTGGTGGCGATCCTGCGGCAGCTGCCCGGCTTCGAGCCCCAGCTGTTGCTCAAACGCATCCCGCGGCTGCTGCAGGAAACCGAGCTGCGGCGCATGGGCGCCGACCTGGCCAAGGGGTTGGCGGAGCGCAGCGTGGTGCGGCTGCTTCGGGATGTGCTGGTGGGCGCGGGCACAAGCCAGCAACCGGCCTAGGGTCAGGCCCAAACACCGCCCCCCACCATGGCCCTCCGCCCACGGCAACGCCGCCGCCAACGCCTGGCCGCCGTCGCCCTCGGGGCCACCCTGGCGGTGGGGATGCCTGGCCTCGGCTGGCT
>JBEBCX010000276.1:0-3027 GCA_041157425.1 Cyanobacteriota bacterium
CACGGCCCGTTGGGATCAGGTGGGCGGCGACGTGGAAAAACTCACCTCCGACCCCCAGTTCATGGATGGGCTGCGCAGTGTGAGCATCGGCCTGGGCAAGTTCTTCGATGAGCTGTATCCGGCCAAGACGGCGCCTGCCCAACCGGCCAAGACCGCGCCTGCTAAACCCCGCTGATCGCCTCCATGGCAATGGCGGCAATGGCCTGATCGCTGGCCTTCGGCAGCTGCACGTATTTGCCGCCGGCGGCGTCGGCGAGCTCCTTGCCCATGCCGCTGCCGATGAACTTGCGCTCGGTGTCGATCACCAGCAGCTTCAAGCCCAGGGCCCGGTAGCGGCTGGCCACCTGCTTCACCTCCTCCTTGAGGTCCACCGGTTCCTCCCCCTCCAGCTGCGGCTGGCCCAGGGAGCGGCCCAGGGGCACGTTGCCCCGGCCATCGGTGATCGCCACCACCACCACCTGGCCCAGGTCGCCGGTGGCCAGGGCGTTGGCCCCCACCCGCGCCGCCTGCGACAGCCCGTGGGCTAGCGGTGAGCCGCCGCCGCAGGGCATCGATTCCAGCCGCCGCCTGGCGGCGGTAATCGAGCGGGTGGGGGGCAGCAGCACCTCCGCCTGTTCGCCGCGGAAGGGGATCAGCGCCACCTCATCGCGGTTTTCATAGGCCTCGGTGAGCAGCCGGATCACGGCCCCTTTGGCGCTTTGCATGCGGTTGAGGGCCATCGAGCCGCTGGCATCCACCAGGAAAATCACCAGGGCGCCGGCTTTGCGCTGCAGCTGCTTGGCGCGCAGGTCGCCGTCTTCCACCACCACCTTGCGGTGGGGCTGCCGCTCGCGGCGGGTTTTCTGATAGGGCGCCGCCGCCCGCAGGGTGGCGTCCACGGCGATGCGCTTCACAGGCCCCCGCGGCAGCATCGGCTTCACGTAGCGGCCGCGCGAGTCGCTGAACACCACCGAGCGGCTGCCGCTGCCGCCGCTCTTGGCCTTGCCGGCGCTGAACAGCAGCAGGTCGGGATCGATGGCGGTGGCCTCGGGATCCAGCAGGAACTCCTCCGGGATCGAGGGCGGGGCCTGATCCTCCGGGGTGTCGTCTTGGTCGTCAGGTTCGTCGTTCTCGTCCTGCTCCTGCTCGTTCTCCGGCGGATCGGGCTGCTCCGGCTCTTCGGGCGGCTGCTCCCCCTGGGGCGGCGGCGGCGGTGGGGGCTCCATGGGCTGGTTGGGATCCGGCGGCGGCAGTTGCAGGGCCCTTGGAGCGATCACCAGGCGCACGGCCACCTGCAGGTCATCGGCTTCCACCCGGTCGCGGCCGCTCAGGGCCGCATGGGCGCGGGCGACGCGCACGGCGTACAGCTCGCTGCGGTGGCCTTCCACGCCGCCGCGCAGGGCTTCGTTCACCAGGTAGGCGATCTGCTCGCGGGAGATCTGCACATCTGGCAGCCACTGGCGCGCCAGCAGCAACTGGGTGGCCAGGGCATCGGTGTCCTCCTGCCAGCGGGCGCCGAAGGCCTGGCTGGATTCGGCGTGGCCGATGGCGCTGCGGGTGATCTCCACCCGTTGCGATCCAGCAGGTGATCGCGCACGGCCCCCTCCTCGGGGTTGTAGGTGGCAATCAGCAGGCAGCGGCAGGGGTGGCTGAGGCTCAGACCCTCGCGCTCAATGCGGTTTTCACCGCTGCCCACCGCCGCCAGCAGCAGGTTGGTGATGTTGTCGTCGAGCAGGTTGAGCTCATCCACATAGAGCACCCCCCGGTGGGCCTCCGCCAGCAGCCCCGGTTGAAACACCGCCTGGCCGCTGGCCAGCGACGCGGTGACATCCACCGAGCCCACCAGCCGGTCTTCGGTGATGCCCAGGGGCACCTGCACGAAGGGGGCGGGGATCACCTTGGTGGGTTGCAGGGCCGAGGGGTCGCCGCCGGAGGGGTCGGCCCCCAGCTCCGTGAGACGGCGGCGGGTGGGTTCGTCCCAGTCGTCGGGCCGTTGGGGGTCGATGTTGAGGGCCGCCGGGCCCGGTTGGCCCGGGGCTGGCGTGCCCAGATCCAGCACATCGATGGGGGGTAGCAGCGCATGTAGGCCACGCGCCAGCACCGATTTGCCGGTGCCGCGGCCCCCGGCGATCACCACGCCGCCCAGGCCCGGGTCCACTGCCGCCAGCAGCAGGGCGAGCTTCAAGGTGCCGTGGCCGGTGATCGCCGCGAGCGGGAAGGCGCGGGCTGCAGCGTTGCTGGTCGCGGTACCGCTTGCAACCATGGAGTGGCCCGGGCCCTGAGTCGTGCGCGCCAGTCTCGCTGATCAGGCCTGCACGCTGGCCATCGGCATCGGCGCCAACCTGCCCAGCCCGGCGGGGGAGCCTTTGGCCACCCTGCAGGCCCTGCGGCCATTGCTGGCGGAGGCCCTGGCGGAGCAGTGGGGCGCCTGGGGTTTGGAGAGGCCGCGGCTGCGTTGGTCGCCATTGGTCTGCAGCCAGGCGGTGGGGGGGCCGCCCGGCCAGCCCAACTACCTCAATGCGGTGTTGCTGGTGGAGGGGGACGGTGCTCCCCAGTCAGCCCGAGCTGAGCAGCTGTTGGAGCGTTTGCAAGGGCTCGAGCGCCAATTCGGCCGCGAGCGCCGCGAGCGCTGGGGGCCCCGCAGCCTCGATTTGGATCTGCTTTGGTGGGGCGAGCTGCGGTGCAGCAGTGAGAACCTGGTGGTGCCCCATCCCCTGTGGACTCAGCGGGCCTTTGTGCTGGCCCCGCTGGCGGCCCTGCGGGGCGATCCGATCCAGCCCGAATGGCCACAGCCCTTGCCCGGGTGCCCTGGCTGGCCGGTACCCGCACGCCGCTCACATGCAGGCCCATCATCGCGGCGATGTTGCCGCAGAGCTGGAGATCGGGGGCCTGGCCGCGCCGCAGCGCATCGCGCAGGATCTTCTCAATCGCGTCGCGCCGGAAGGGAAGCTTCAACTCGGCCGCCAGCATCTGGAAGCAGGCCAGGGTTTCCTCCAGGGGCCCCTCACCGCGCTGCAGCCGGAAGGGCACCTGATCGCGCTGGCCGAG
>JBEBCX010000277.1:0-3114 GCA_041157425.1 Cyanobacteriota bacterium
CGGCTCTGGGCCAGGGCAAACACCGGCAGGGAGGCCTCGCTGAGCTGGCGGCGCAGCTGCTCCACCACCCCGTCGTGTTCCACCACCAGGTTGAGCGAATAGCCCTGGGCGCGGTTGACCACCACCTGGCGCACCCCCGGGCAGGTCTGCACCAGTTGCTGCACCCGCAGGGCCTCGGGCTCGTCGCTGAATTCGCGCACCCGCAGGGTCACCCGATCGCCCCCCAGGGCCGCCTTGAGCTCCTGGGGCCGGCCGGCGGCGATCACGCGGCCGTCTTCGATGATCGCCAGGTGATCCGCCAGGGCATCCACCTCCTCCAGGTAGTGGCTGCTCAGCAGCACCGTGGTGCCCTGGTCGCGCAGCTGCCGCAGCACCTGCCAGATGGCGGCCCGGCTCTCAATGTCGAGGCCCACCGTGGGCTCATCCAGCACCAGCACCTGGGGGCGGTGCAACAGGCCCGACGCCAGATCCAGCCGGCGCCGCATGCCTCCGGAGTAGGTGCCGCAGCGGCGGTCGATCCAGCCCTCCATGCCAAGCAGGGCAATCAGCTCGGCGATGCGCCCGTCCCGCTGCGGGCGGGGCAGGTGGTACAGGTCGCCCTGCAGGGCCAAGAGCTCCCGGCCCGTGAGGATCTTGTCGAGCGCCACCTCCTGGGCCACGTAGCCCAGGCGCTCGCGCACGGCCCGGGGATCAGCCAGGGCATCAAGGCCGGCCACCCGCACCACGCCGCTGCAGGGGGCCAGCAGGGTGGCCAGGATCCGCAGGCTGGTGGTTTTGCCGGCCCCGTTGGGGCCCAACAGGCCATAGAGGCTCCCCGCGGGAACCTCCAGATCCAGGCCGCGCAGGGCCTCGACGGCCCGCTCACCCTTGCCGTAGCGCTTGCGGACGTCCTGCAGCTCGATCACCGGACTGGCACCCGCACCCTGCACCGCTGACAACCCCCTTCGGCCCGACGAAGCTCGAATCTAGAAAGCTCCGCCCATGGCAGGTGCGGGCAGGGTGGAGGCTGAACCGCCGGACCCCAACAGGGCCAGCAGATCCAGGCCCTGGCGACTGAACTGATCGCCGGCCGGCAGCCGGGCCAGCAACAGCAGCAGGCACAACCCAAACAAATAGAGAATCGACCAGCGGAACAGCCCCTTGGCGCGCTGCAGGTCGTCGGGCTGGCGCCGCAGCCCCCAGGCCATCTGCAGCAGGCGGGCATTGAACGGCAGCAGCAGCAGGCCGTAGAGCAGCCCACCGCTGGGGAGTGTCCACACCCCGAGCAGGCTGAGCAGGGCCGTCACCCAGGCGTAGGCGCTGATGCTGCGGGCGGTGACGGCCGTGCCCTTGACCACCGGCAGCATCGGGATGCCGACGGCGCGGTAGTCGTCCTTCAGCAGCAGGGCCAGGGCCCAGAAGTGGGCGGGGGTCCAGGCCATCACCAGGGCGAACAGCCACCAACCGCCCAGCCCCAGGTGGCCGCTGGCGGCGGCGGCACCCACCAGCGGCGGGATGGCACCGGCAACCCCACCGATCACGATGTTCTGGGGCGTGCGCGGTTTGAGCAGCACCGTGTAGAGCAGCACGTAGCTGCAGAGGCCCAGCAGCGAGAGGCTGGCCGCCAAGGCGGTGCCCACCGACAGCCGACCGGAGGGCAGGGCGCGGCCGCTGGTGCGCAGCATGCGTCCATCGAGCTCCTGCTCCCAGAGGCAATTGAGCACCCCGGCGGCGGCCGCCGCCAGGGCCCCACCCCCCAGGGTGCAGGCCAGCCGCAGCGGCGGCAGCGGCCACCCTTCCGACAGGGCCATGCCCCCGAGGGTGGTGGCCAACAGCAAGGGGATCAAACGGGGTTTGGCGATCTCCAGCCAGGCCGGCAGCCGCACCTTGGCCCTCGAGGGCACCACCTGCTCCCGGCTGAGGACAGCCGCCGGGGAGCTCACCGATGGGGCGCTAACCATGGGACACCTCCAGAGATTGGGGCCGGGGCAGCCGGCTGCGCACCACCAGCGCCGCCAGCACCGCCACCAGCAGGGCGGCCCCCACCTGGTGGGCCACCGTGACGGCGGGCACGCTGAGGCTGAGGCGCAGGGCCCAGATCCCCAGGGCGATCTGCCCCAGCACCAGGGCCGCCGCCAGGGCCGCCAGGGGCCGCTCGCTGGGACGCCGCCAGAGGGTGAGGCCCGCCAACAGCAACACCACAGCGGCGGCGGCGCGGGCCCCGTGGCGGTGGGCCAAGAGCCAGCTGCAACAACGGCGCGGGCACCACTCGGTTGGGCTGGCTCCAGCAAGAGGGCCTGGGTGCAGGCACTGAGCACGGCCACCAGCAACAAGGCCGTCAGCAGGTGGGCCGTCACCACAGGGAATGGCAACAGCAGCGTCACCGTGAGGGCGCCCAGGGCCCCCTGAAGCGCCACCAGGGCCGCCGCGGCCAGGGTGAGCACGGGGATGGCGGTCGGCAGTTGACGCCGGCACCAGCAGCTCACCGCCGCTAGCACCACCAGCCCCACACCCACCACAAAGGCATCGAGCCGGTGGAACCACTCGAGAAACACCTGCAGGTTCATGCGGTGGCCCGGCAACAGCGAGCCGTAGCAAAGGGGCCAATCGGGGCAGGCCAGGCCGGCCTCCATCACGCGGGTGGCCCCACCGATCGCCACCAGCGCCACCAGGGCCACCAGCAGGTGGGCGCTGAGGGTCGCCAAGCGGGCGCGCAGTGGGGTGGCGGTTCCCAGTCCGGTGGTCGTCATGGGCCGCTCCTACCGCGACTGCCGGCACGCTAACGATGGGATTTGGCTTGGGTGGCCAGCCACCGCGAAGCGGCCAACAGTGATACCAACAGTGATGCTTTGGTGAGCAATCCCACACGCCAAGCGGAACGAATACTGCAACCGGCGACAAGGCCGCGCCGTCGGCGTTGGATCCCCCTAGCGTGCGGCCATCAGCATCGGGGCCCATGCGGATTCCCGCATCCATTCTCACGCTCTTGGCCGGCATGGCCCTGGTTCTGACAGGGCTTTGGGTGGGTCAGAACATCAACCTCCTGCCGGAGGATGCCAGCCTCAACGCACCCGTTTACGACGAACTCTTCAAGGTTCTCTTCAGCATTGGCACGATTTTGCTGATCGGCATTGC